>DAOMFQ010000051.1:0-12968 GCA_035429905.1 Gemmatimonadales bacterium | reverse complement strand
GACCCGCGGAGGATTGAACCGCCGGAGCTCCACGCCCGCCGCACGGAGATCGGCGGCGAGCCGGCGGCCGAAGCCCCGGCTGCCCAGCCAGTCGGTCAACAGCCGGACGGTGACCCCGGCGCGGGCGCGCGCGGCCAGCGCCTCGGCGAAGCGGCGACCGGTCGCGTCGTCGCGGATGATGTAGTTCTCGAAGTGAATCCACGACTCGGCGCGGTCGATCGCGTCGAGCATGGCGGGATAAGCCTCGGGGCCGTCCAGCAGGAGGCGGGTGGCGTTGCCCGGGATGAACCGCGTGCCGCCGGCCCGCGCGAGGGCGCGCTCGGCCATGACGGCCACGGCGTGGGGGCTCATCCCATCGGCCCGAGTCCCAGCACGGACTCGTGGGGCCGGAGCGCCTCGAGCAGGAACTGGACGAGGTCCTCGAGCGGGACGCCCAGCTCCTCGGCGCCCAGCCGCACGTCCTCCCGGCTCACGCCGCGGGCGAACGCCTTGTCCTTGAGCTTCTTCAGGACGCTCTTCGGCTCGAGGTCGGCCAGCGAGCGCGAGGGGCGCACCAGCGCACAGGCCACGAGGAATCCGCAGAGCTCGTCCACCGCGAACAGCGCGCGGGCCATCGGCGTGTCGCGAGCCACGCCGGTGTACGCGGCGTGGCCGAGGATGGCCTGCTGCCACGCCTCGGGGGCGCCGAGCGACGCCAGGATGCGCACGCCCTCGCTCGGGTGCTCCCGGTCGGGGGCGTGGTCGGCGTTGGGGAAGCGCTCGTAATCGAAGTCGTGCACCAGCCCGACGGTGCCCCAGGCCTCCTGGTCCTCGCCGGCGCGGGCAGCCATGGCGCGCATGGCGATCTCGACGGCGTACATGTGCTTCCGGAGCGCGTCGGAGGCGGTGTACTCGTGCACGAGGGCCAGCGCGCGCTCCCGGGTCAGCGTCATCGGGGCTCCAGTCGGAGGTTCAAGGGAAAACTAAGAGCTGGCCGGGGCGGGGTAAGAGGGTCCCGGACGCCGAAGGGCGGCGGACCGGATGCCGGCCCGCCGCCCTTCGTGCTGCCCTTCGAAATTACGCGATCAGGGAATGCTGGTCCCGAACTTCAGATTGACCGTCGCGACGAGCGAGTCCGCAATCACCTGGTGCGCCGCGGTGGAGGGGTGCACGCCGTCGAGCGAGAACCAGGTGCCGAAGGTCACCGGTTGCCCGGCAAGCGCCGGGAGGAAGTCCGGGATGGGCCGGACTTGGGAGTCATCGGCCGCCTGGAGCGTCGGGTTCGGGTCGAAGTAGGCCATGCCGCGCGCAGTTGCCTGGGTCGAGATGTAACTGTTGTAGCCGACCACGGCCGTCTGCATGTTGGTCAACTCGGCGGGCGTGACTACCTCGGCATCGATCGAGCAGTCCATCGTCTGCGGGACGTGGGCGACCGCCGCCGTCTTCAGCTTGGTGAGGGCGATGGTCCACGGGATCAGCGTGGCGAGCCCGGCCGGGGCGGCGCAGTTGACGTTCACCGTCCAGAGGCCAAGACCGGCCAGCCCGGCGAGGTTCGGGTCGGGTGTGGTGGGGAGCGGGGCCTGGCACCGGAGGGCATCCACGTAGGTCAGGCAGTAGTAGATGGCCGTCCGGGAGGCGTACGGAATGGACGTCACGTCGCCGACGCCGATCAGGGCTGCGCTGGCCCCGGTGGCCTCGATGTCGTCCAGCATCGCGCCGTAATTGGCCTCGAACACGGCGACGGGCGTGACGAGCGCCGGGTCCCCGGGGTTGGTGCTGCTGGTCAAGGCGCCGAGGACGTCGTTGTTGCCGATCCAGGCCGTCACGAACGTCGGGTCGGCGTCCTGCATCGCCTGGACCTGCGTGCGGCCGCCCAGGATGAAGGTCGTGAGCGCGTTGCTGTTCGCCTGCGGGATGAGGTTGTTCAACGGCGAGAAGGACGTGGCGCCTGGCACTGCGACGTTGCTGACGTAGAACATCCGCTCATTGGCGCGGAGGTCGCAGGTGGCGGCCGTGCCGCCGCCGACGCGAGTCGGGGGATTCGTGGAGTTATTGGTGATCGGTGGCGGGCAGCCGCGCCCCTGCAGCGAGGGCACGAAGAAGGGCGCGTTGGCGCGGCTCGCGAAGAGCACCGCGTACGAGCGCTGCTGCGTGCTGTCGTTGATGCCGGCGGACTGGAAGCCGGCCGTGATGCTGTTGCCCAGCGAGACATACCGGGCCATCAGCCCGTTGCTCGTGGAGAGGTCGGGTGCGTTGAGCGGGTCGTTGTCATAGCACCCCGCAAGGAGCGGGAGCGCCAGCACGAGGGCCGCGACGATTCGAGTGCGCTGCATATGCTGTGATCTCCCGATCAGAACGAGTAGGTCAGGGTGATACCAACCAGGTTGGCCTGGAACGTGTAGAGCCCGTCGTTCAGCGCGGCGGTGGGCACGGCCATGCCGCCGTCGCCCGAGCGCCCCTGGCGGTCTGCCTGATCGATGTACTGGTACGCGAGGTCGAACCCGAAGCGCTCGGAGAGGTGCGAGCCGAAGCCCACCGTGAACTCGGTGCGCGCCGCTTCAGGCAGGTTGGGGGTCACCGTCTGGTCGGGCGCCGCCGCGTTGTGTGCGATGATACCCAGGCGGACCGTGGCCTTGCGGCTGGCGACATACTCAGCGCCGAAGCGCCAGGACGTGGTGTTCTTGTAGTCCTCGACGAGGACCTTTTCACCCAGGAGGCTGAAGTTGATCGGGAGGGTTTCCCAGGCGCTCCAGAACTGGATGCCCACATCGCCCAGCAGTTTCAGCTTGTCGGTGGCCTGGAGCGTAAGGCCCATGCTCAGCTGCGCGGGGTACGGGAGCGAGGCGGTGCCGCCCTGATCCACCAGCGGCCCGCCGGGCTGAAAGAGGGGTGCGACCAGGGCGTCGATCGGTGTCCCCGCCGGGATAATGCCGCTCGATGTCGGCAGCGGGTACCCGAGTGTGTCTCCGGTCGCCACCTGAGAAATGGTGGCGTCGCCGTTGTCGACGTCCACCGTCTGCTTGGAAAGGTACCGGATGCCGAACGCCAGGCGATCGGTGATCTGGGCGATGGCGCCGAGATGGAACCCCAGCGACATGTCACTCCCAGCGAGCTGGACGTCGGCAAAGTCGGTACCGTACGCGATTCCAAGGTTGGCAAACGTGACACCCGCCGGCGCGCCCGGCACCTGCTGCTCGGCCAGGTCCACCCGCTGCTTGAGCTCGACTTCGGAGGAGGTGATGTCCACGCCGAGCCCGAAGCTCAGGCGCTTGTTCGCCTTCAGGCCGACCGTAGGCTGGAAGTAGATGCCCTTGATCGAGCTGAAGTAGCCGAGGAACCGGCCCTGCGCCGTGGTGGGCCACTCGATGGCGAGGCCGTAGGGCGCAAAGACGCCGAAGCCGATGGTGGCGATGTCCGAGAGGCCGTAGCCCATGAACAGCGCCGGCACCGGGGTCGTCTGGTCGACCAGGGTGCTCACCTCGCCGGTGGTGCTGTTGGTGAAGTCGCCGGTCGGGGCGATGATGGTCGCGCCGCCGCTGACAACGCCCTTGCCCTTGGCCAGCTGGAGGCCGGCCGGATTCAGGAAGATGGCCGACCCATCGGCGCAGGGCGTGGCTACGCCGGTACCGCCGCGTCCCATGGCGCACGAGCCATGTTCATTGACGCTGAACCCCTGGGCCTCGGCCGATCGCGGCATGACCACAACGGCGGTCAGTACCGCGGCGGTAATCCAAACCTGGAACCGTCGCATACGTGGACTCCAATTCGGGACGACTTCAGGGAAGCTCCGGGCGAACCCGGCGAGAAGGACGTGGGGAACATATCGTGCGGATGAAACAGTTGTCAAAGCCGGGTTTTATACCCGAGCGATCTAGTCGGCAAGTCCCTCAGTGGGCCTCAATTCCCTGTACCCGGTTGGCCGTAAGCGGGACCCGGGTGACCCCCCCTCCGTCAATGGTGATCTCGAAGGCATAGGTCCCCGGCTTGGGCAGCGGCAGGTCGAAGACCAGCACCGCGCCGGCCTCAACCTCCGTGACGCCCGCCGGGGGCTCGGGGAAATGCACGCTCCCCTCGCCCCCCGTGAGCTCGGTGCCGTCTTCGTCCACGAACCGGATGCGGATGCCGTGCTGCCCGATTTCGGTGCGCCGCCCGCGGACCCGCACGACGAGGTGCGTGCGGGGGTGCACGGCCGGGAACGCCGCCACCCACACGTGCTGGAAAATGCCCAGCACGGAAAGCTTGCCCTGTTGGTCGACGAGGGCGTAATCGGCGATGACTGCGAAATCGAGCCGGAGGGTCATGCCACCCGGATCGATTCGATGACGTCGTTCTTCTGGATGCTGTTGACGATGTCGAGGCCCGTGCGGACCTGCCCGAAGACCGTGTGCACGCCGTCCAGGTGGCCTTGCGGCGAGTGGCAGATGAAGAACTGACTTCCACCGGTGTTCTTGCCGGCGTGCGCCATCGAGAGGGTGCCGGCCACATGCCGGTGGGTGTTCTTGTCTGTTTCGCACTTGATGGTGTAGCCCGGGCCGCCGGTGCCCACCCGCGGGTGGTTCGGGTCCCGACTCAGGGGGTCACCGCCCTGGATCATGAAGTTCGGGATGACGCGATGGAACCGCGTCCCATCGTAGAACTTGTCGTTGGCGAGCTTCTCGAAATTGGCGACCGTGCCGGGCGTCTCCTGGTCGAAGAGGTCGGCGACGATGGTGCCGCGGCTGGTCGTGATCGTGGCGGTCTTCATCTGGGATTCCGTGGGGTGCGGGTCAGGTGGCGTGATTGGCCCGATCGGCCGGGCGGAAAGATAGCGACGCGGCCACCAGCCCGGCGAGCACCCAGAGCGCGCCGGTCCAGTAGGGCGCCGCCGGCCCGACATAGTCGAAGGCCAGGCCGGCCCAGACCGGCCCCGCAATGCGCGTCAGGCTCGCCACGGATTGCATCGACCCCAGCACCCAGCCCTGTTCGGCCCCGCTGACGCTGTGGGACACCTCCGCCGTCAGCATGGGCCCCGCCGTCGAGCTGCCGAGGGCCAGCACCGCAATGGCCGGGAAGAGCCACACGACCTCCGGGGCGATCGCGATCGCGGCGAACCCGGCGGCCATCAGCCCCAACCCGCCCACGGCGAGCGAGCGCTCGCGGTCGGTGGTGGCGATGCGCCGGAGCAGGACGCCCTGGACGAGGATGCCGACCACCCCGACGAGGGTGAACAGCATCGCGTTGCCCTTCGGACCGAGGGCAAAGCGCGCATGCGTGAAGACCGCGAAATTCGACTGCAGCTCCGCCATGGCGAAGCTCATGGCGAAGAAGGCCACGAAGATCCTGGCCACCCCGGGGCGGCGGACGGCCTCGCCGAGGTGCCCGAGCGGGTGGAGGTCGCCGAGGCGAAAGGGCGTGCTGATCCGGCGCTCCCTCGGCAGTGATTCGGGCAGCACCAGGTAGCCGATGGTGACGGTGACGAGGGACAGCACGCCGGCCGCGTAGGCCGGCGCACGGAGGCTCCAGTGACTGAGGATGCCGCCGAGCGCCGGGCCGATGATGAACCCCAGCCCAAATGCGGCGCCGATGAGTCCGAAGTTCTTGGCCCGGTCCTCGATCGGGGAGACATCGGCGATGTACGCCTGCGCGGTGGAGACGTTGCCGCCGGTGAACCCGTCGATCAGCCGGGCCAGGAAGAGCAACCAGAGGGTGTGCGCCGCGCCGAACAGGAAGTAGCCGAGGCCGGTGCCCAGCACGCTCAGTAACAGGACGGGGCGGCGTCCGACCCGGTCGGACCAGGCCCCGAGGACGGGGCTGGCCAGAAACTGCGCCGCGGCGAAGGTGAGGCTCAGGAGGCCCACCGTGAGCGCGTCGCTCCGGAACTCGGCCACGATGAACGGGAGCACCGGCACCAGGATGCCCACGCCGAGGAGGTCGAGAAATACCGTCAGGAAGATGAAGGCGAGCGGACGGTTACCGGCTCCACGCGGATCAGCCACGCGTCCCCCGATTCACGCTCGGGCACTGGGTTGCAATGGGACAGGCGCCGCACCGGGGGCGTCGCGCGATGCACACGGCCCGTCCGTGACTGATGAAGAGGTGGGAGAGCAGCGTCCACTTGGACTGCGGGAAGAGGGCCATCAGGTCGCGCTCCACCTTTTCCGGGTCGGTCGCGGCACTGAGCCGGAGGAGTCGGGAAATGCGGCCGACGTGGGTATCCACCGTGACGCCCTCGTTCCGGCCGAAGGCGTTGCCGAGCACGACGTTCGCCGTCTTCCGCCCGACACCCGGGAGCGCCTGCAGTGCGTCCATCGTGTCTGGCACCTGGCCGCCGTGGCGTTCCAGGAGCGCCGCGGCCATGGCGAGGAGGTTCTTCGCCTTGTTGCGGAAGAAGCCGGTGGAGCGGATCAGGTCCTCAATTTCCGCCTGGGAGCCCACCGCCAGCGCACGCGCATCGGGAAACCGCATGAAGAAGGCGGGCGTCACCAGGTTGACCCGGACGTCGGTGCACTGGGCGGAGAGAATCGTGGCGACAAGCAGTTGATATGGATCCGCATGGTCGAGCGCACAGTGGGCGTCGGGATATGCGGCTTCGAGCCGCCGCAAGATCTGCCCCGCTCGCGCCAGGCGGACTGCGGCGGCCTCGCGGGCCATTCAGCTCCGCCTGGCCCGCGCGTACGCCAGGAACCCGTCGGCATCGCGCGTGTTGAGCACCTCCGCCTTACCCAGCCAGCCTTTCCGGGCGATCCCGACACCGTATGCCACGTTGCCCAGCCCGCCGAGGTTGTGGGCGTCGGCGCCGATCGAGATCATCACGCCGTGCGCGCGGGCCGAGCGGAGGACGCGCCAGTCGAGGTCGAGCCGGTGCGGGTCGGCGTTGATCTCGATGGCCACGCCACAGGCCCCCGCCTTCGCGAAGATCGCTTCCAGGTCGATGGCGTACGCGTCGCGCGAGAGGAGCAGCCGCCCCGTCGGGTGGCCGAGGATCGAGAGATAGGGATTGTCGAGCGCAGTGAGGACCCGCGAGGTCATCTCCGCGCCCGTCAGGTTGAACCGGCTGTGAATGGACCCGATGACGAAATCGAGTCGGGACAGGACTTCATCGTCGTAGTCGAGGCGTCCATCGACCAGGATATCGGCCTCGACACCGTGGAGGATGCGGAACCCTGGCATCCGGGCGCCCACCTCGGCGATGTCCGCGGCCTGCCGGCGGAGGCTGTCCGGGGAGAGCCCGCCGGCGTAGGCCGCCGACTGGCTGTGGTCGGTGATGCCGACCCACTCGTAGCCGGCCGCTCGCACTCCCGCGGCCAGGTCCGCCACGGTGTTCGAGCCGTCGGAGTAGTTCGTGTGGCAGTGCAGGAAGCCACGCAGGTCGGATTCCTCGAGCAGCAGCGGCAGCGTGCCCGCCGCGGCGGCCTCCACCTCGCCGCCGCCCTCGCGCAATTCTGGCGGAATCGAGGCGAGCCCCAGCGCCCGATAGAGCGCCTCCTCGTCCGGCGTGGGGACGAATTCGCTCCCGCGCCAGAGTGCTGCGCCGCGCAGGGAGAACCCCTGAGCGGCTGCGCGCTCCTCCAGCTGCCGCAGGTGGGCGTCGCTGCCCGTGGCCTGCACCAGCACGGCGCCGGCGTTGAGGGGCGGGGTCACGACGACCTGGGCACTGGTGCCCCCCACGAACCGGAGCGTCACGTGCCGCTCGTCCTGCCCGGCAAACTCGTGGACGCCCGGCACCTGACTGAGGCGCGCGAACACCTCGGCGGCTGGCACCTCCGCGACGAGCACGATCACCAGTTCCCGTACCACCTCGCTCCGCCGACGGACCTCACCGGCCGCCAGGGCGCGCAGCACACCCGGCACCCGCTGCAACGCCTCGACGAGCGTGCGCGCTTCGTCGGCGGCGTGGTGCGCCAGCCGGAAGGCGCTAGCCTGCCGGAGAAATGCGATGCTCTTCCGGATGTTGTCGGCCGTCTTCTGGCCGAAGCGGGGCAGGCCGGCGAGCCGGCCGTCGGTGGCGGCGGCCTCCAGCTCCGGGAGGGAATCGATTCCGAGCGTCTCGTGAATCTGGCGGATCTTGGCCACGCCGAGCCCTGAGATCGACAGCATCTCCACCAGCCCGGGCGGGACCTGGCCGCGGAGGTCCTCGAGGAGCGCGGAGCGCCCGGTGTCGGCCAGCTCGGCGATCGCCTCCAGGGTGGCGGGGCCGACGCCCTTGGTGGCGGCCAGCGATCCGTCGTCGAGCGCCTCGCGGAGAGTGCCCGGGAGCCCGCTCACGACGCGGGCCACCGAGCGGAAGGTGCGCACGCGGAAGACGTTCTCCCCCTTCAGTTCCATGAAGGAGGCGATCTGCTCCAGGGCGTCGGCCGCCGCGCGCTTGTCCATCCGGTTCGTCATGCCGTCTCCACCTGCATCGACACCAGCGCCGGGTCGGCGAGGACGCGACCCGCGAGCTCGACCAGTTCTTCCGCCTCCACGATGGCCGAGAGGCCCGCGCGCGCGCCACCCTCGAGCGAGGGCGCGAACAACGGCGCCCCGTCGTGCCGGGTGGCCAGGGTCCCCGGCAGCCCGACGCCCTCCGCCACGGTAAACCCGTTGCGTGACTCGTGCAGGCCGAAGACGCCAAGCACCCGGAGGGTGCCGTCGGCCGCCCGGTGGACGAAACAGCCGTCGAGCGGCTCCCACGGCATGTCAGTACCGAGCGACGCCCACACCAGCCGCTCGGGGAGTTGAATGTACCCCGCGGCGGTGGGCAGGGTGGTGGGCGCCTGCCGTGCCGTGACGGCGCGCCGCGCGGCCGCCTCAGGCACCATCCAGGTGGTGAGCCCATCGGTCCAGGCCAGGAAGGCGTGATGGACCAGCGCCGCGAGCTCATCCACGCCGGCTCCGGCGTCGCTGTCGTCGGGACGGAGGTCGCGCAGCAGGCTCATGGCGGGGAAGGTGACGAGGAAGGCGTCCCGGTCGCGGGGGTTGGCGCCGGCCTTGGCGAGCGCCTCCCGGAGGGCGGGGAACCGCTCGGCAGCCAGTCCGGAAAACACGAGATCGAATGGCGTCGGACGGTCCATGGTTCCAAACATAATCCCTCTGGCGAGAGGGTCCGGTACCCGGTAGCTTGACGCCTCGGTTCGGTGCGGGATGGCTTCGCGGCGGAGGTCCACTGGTGGTCAAGACCCGGAGTATCGCCACCAAGGTGGCGCTGGTCGTCTCGGCCGTGGTGATCGGCGCGCTCGCCCTCACCGGGTGGTTCGCGCTCAAGCGCTCCGACGCCGAACTGGTGCAGCTGCAGCTCAACCAGGCGAGCCAGCAGCTCACCATCAAGCTCGGCATCGCCCAGCGCATCCTCGAGGAGCGGTTCCCGGGCCCCTGGCACCTCGGACCAGCCACCTCCCTGTCGTACCAGCCCGCGGCTGATGCGCCCGGCGGCACCCTCACGACCCAGCTCTTCAAGGGCGACGAGCCGATCTACGGCAACCCGGAGGTCACGGCCCTCCTCGTGGAGCTCTCGCGGCTCACTGGCACCAGGCTCGGGATCGGGCAGCGAGTCGGGGACAACCTTGTGGTGCGGCTGGCCACCGGCGACACCGCGACCCGTACGGCCGGCGCCCTCACCCTGATGCCGCCGCAGGCCGCCTTCGTGTTCACCGACGGGAACCCGGTCGTGGGGGGAATGGAAGACTGGACGCTGTATTGGCCGATCCGCACCGCCGGGACCGACTCGATCATCGGCATTCTCGATGCGGCCACACCGTACGCCCCGTTCGCGGCGGCCGCCACCGCCGCCTCCCGGCAGGTGGCCGAAGGGTTGCTCCCGCTGGTCATCCTGATCGCACTGGGCGCTTCCCTCCTCCTCTTTACGCTGACCCGCCGGATGCTGCGGCCCCTCCGTGCCATCCACACGGCGGTGGCGCGGCTGGGTGAAGGCGAGTGGCCCCAGGAAGTGAAGGTCCGGAGCCGCGACGAGGTGGGCGCGCTGGCCGGTGCCTTCAACCGGATGGCGGCCGACCTCCGGCAATCGGTCGCGACCATCGAGGACAAGGTTCGCCTCCGGACCCGGGAACTGGAGGAGAGCAATAGCGCGCTCGGTCAGGCCCGCGAGGCCGCGGACGTCGCCAACAAGGCGAAGAGCCGGTTCCTGGCCAACATGAGCCACGAGCTCCGCACGCCCCTCAACGCCATTATCGGCTACAGCGAGATCCTCGAGGAGGAGGCGCAGGACCGGGCGCTGGACGACCTGGTGCCGGACCTCCGGAAGATTCACGGGGCGGGGCGCCACCTTCTCCAGCTGATCAACGATATTCTCGACCTGTCCAAGGTCGAGGCCGGGCGGATGGACCTGTACCTCGAGACCTTCGCGCTGCGAGGCATGCTCGACGACGTGGTGAGCACCATCCAGCCCCTGGTCGCGCAGAAGAACAACAGGCTGGTCGTGGACTGCCCCGACGACATCGGGAGCATCCACGCCGACCTGACCAAGCTGCGACAATCACTGTTCAACCTGCTCAGCAACGCGTCGAAGTTCACCGAGAGCGGTACCGTGACCCTCCGGGTCCGGTCGGAATTCGCCGATGGACGGAAGTGGATCAAGCTGGCGGTGCAGGACAGCGGAATCGGCATGACGCCCGAGCAGCTGGCCCGGCTGTTCCAGCCGTTCACGCAGGCCGACGCCTCGACGACCCGCAAGTACGGCGGCACTGGCCTGGGGCTGACCATCACCAAGCGCTTTGCGGAACTGATGGGCGGCACGGTGACGGTGGACAGCGTCAAGGGCGAAGGGTCCACCTTCACGCTGGTGCTGCCGGCGGAGGTCGTGCCCCGGCCAGTCACTTCAGACCACGTGGCGCTGATGGCGGGCCCGAAGGGACTGGTGCTGGTCATCGACGACGATCCCGCGATGCACGACCTGGTCCGGCGCACGCTCGAAAAGGAAGGGATTGCGGTCATCCCGGCGCTGAGCGGCGAGGAGGGGCTCGAACTGGCCCGCCAGCTCAAGCCGGCCGTCATCACCCTCGACGTCATGATGCCGGGCAGCGACGGATGGAACGTGCTGCGCGCGCTCAAGGCGGACCCCGACCTGGCCGCCATCCCGGTCGTCATGCTGACCATCATCGACGACAAGAACATGGGCTTCTCGCTCGGCGCCTCGGAATACCTGACCAAGCCGGTCGACCGCGAGCGGCTGATCCGTGTCATCCGCCGGTTCCGGCACGAGGGCGGGGGGAAGGCGCTGGTGGTGGAGGACGACGAGGCGGCCCGCGACCGGATGCGCGAATTGCTGCGAGCGGAAAAGTGGGACGTGATCGAAGCCCGCAACGGCGTGGAAGGGCTCGAGGCGCTGGGCCGCGGCATGCCCGACCTGATCCTCCTCGACCTGATGATGCCGGAAATGAACGGCTTTGAATTCCTGGCCGCACTCCACGCGCGGGAAGGGGGCCAGCAGGTGCCGGTGGTGGTGGTCACCGCGCACGACCTGACGCCCGCCGAGCGGGAGCACCTCTCGATTCACGTGGCGCGGGTGTTCGACAAGGACCACCTCGACAGCCAGGTGCTGGTGGCGGAGCTCAGGCGGCTGCTGGCGGGGTCCAGCGGCGGGAAGGGATAGTCCGTGGCGAAGATCCTGCTCGTGGAAGACAATGAGCTCAACCGGGACATGCTCTCCCGGCGCCTGACGCGCCGGGGGTATACCGTGGTCGTGGCGGAGGACGGCGAACAGGCGCTCGACCTGGCGCACAGCGAACGCCCCGACCTGGTGCTGATGGACATGAGCCTGCCCGGGATCGACGGGTGGGAGGCCACCCGCCGGCTGCGTGCCGATCCCGGCATCGCCGGCATCCGGGTGATCGCCCTCACCGCGCATGCCATGGCCGGCGATCGTGAGCGCGCGCTCGAGGCCGGATGCAACGACTACGACACCAAGCCGGTCGAGATGGACCGTCTCCTCCAGAAAATTGCCACGCAGCTCGGAGCGTCCGCATGATCGCGCGTCGTCGCTGGTCCGCCGTCCTGCTCGCCGGATCGCTGGCCTGCTCCAGTGGCGGGGGCGCCAAGCCGCCGGCCGCGGCACCCGCGCCGGCCGCGCCGCCTGCCGACCTGCCGCCGGTGCTGGCGCTGGAAGGCCCCGCACCGTCGTTCGACGGCACCGCGACCGGCAACGGCTGGGTGGACGGCTCGGCGTCCGCAGCGACGGGCGCCCGGTACTTCCGGGAGGTATCCGGTACCCGTGGCCAGCCGTTCGAACTCAGGAACGATGCCACTGGTGATGAGAAGGACAATGCATGCGGAAAGGATTGGCGGGCATCGAGCGCGCGCTCGGTGGTGGTCGTGACGCCCGAGGCGGGGCGCGGGACCGTGGGCTTTGCCCTCAGCGCGACCGCATCCGCGCGCCGGGGCTACTGGCGGACCAAGGCCACCCTGAGTTGCACGACACTCAACCACACCGACGCGCAGGCGGCATCGATGGCGCGTGGGCAGGCATGGATCACCCTGGCCGGTGGCCCAACCGACCGCGATGAGCTGGTCGTGGAAACGACCGGCTCGGATGCGGGCGAATGGGCGCTCAGCGTGACGGACACGGCCGGGCAAAGGTTCTCGCCCGCCCAGGTGGGCGGGGCGCAGGTGGCCATGGTGCCGAGTGGCGGGCGATACTCCGTCGCCGCGTCGATCACTGCGCGCGTCGCCACGGCGGGCTCCAGGGACTCCGTCGAACAGCGCCTCCGGGCGACGGTGCGGGTGTCGAGCCTGCGGAACGCGCTGGCCGCGGCGACCGGCCGGGCGCCGCTTCCCGAATTGGACCTTCCCGTCCCGATCACGGTGCCGGCCGCCGAACTGGCGGAGCGGATGCAGGCCCAGCTCCAGGGCTACAGGCCCTGTGCGGCCCCGGGGGGGTGCGGTGGAAAGGTCTCGGACATGGCCGCCACGATGGTGACCGTCCGCCCCGCAGCCGGCGGGGCGGTCGTCGGCATGGTGCTCAGTGCGACCAAGAAGCCCTCCCTCACGGTCCGGCTGGTTGGCAATACGCGCGTGCA
>DAOMFQ010000050.1:2857-13108 GCA_035429905.1 Gemmatimonadales bacterium | reverse complement strand
GGCGCCACCACGCTCATCGAGGTCCCGTCGCCGGTGGTCGAGCCGTGGCCCGGCGACAAGGTCGAGCCGTGGAGCAAGATCCGGAAGCTCACCGCCGACCACATGATCATGTCGCGCCGCGTCTCGGCGCACGTGAACAGCCTGTTCGAGGTGGACTTCACCCGCGTGGCCCAGGTGCGCGCGCTCCGGAAGAAGGAATACGCCGACCGGGGCGTCAACCTGACCTTCCTCGCCTTCATCGTGAAGGCCGCGGCCGACACCCTGCGGAAGCACCCGGTGGTCAATTCCGCCGTCATGGGCGACGCCACCGTCTACCGGCGCGACATCAACATCGGCATCGCCGTGGCGCTGGATTGGGGGCTCATCGTCCCCGTCATCAAGCGGGCCGACGAGCTCTCGCTCCTCGGCGTGGCGCGCGCCATCAACGACCTCGGCGAGCGGGCGCGGAGCAAGAAGCTCACCCCCGACGAGGTGCAGCGCGGCACCTTTACCATCACGAACCCCGGCGGGTTCGGATCCTACGCCGGCACGCCGATCATCAACCAGCCGCAGGTGGCCATCCTCGGCGTCGGCGCCATCGAGAAGCGCCCCCACGTGGTGACGCTGCCGGACGGGACCGACACCCTGGCCATCCGGACCAAGGGCATGTTCACCATGGCCTACGACCACCGGATCGTGGACGGCGCCGACGCGGACCGCTTCCTCGCCGACCTCAAGACCACGCTCCAGGCCTTCCCCGACAGCGCGGCCTGACCCGTGCCGCGGGCCCTCGCCGTCGCCCGGGTGAACGTGCCTCCCGCCCAGGAGGCCGCCTACCTCGCGGCCGCCGGCGAGCTGGCCGCCGCGCTCAAGGCCCGGGGCCAGCATCTGTGGGTGTTCCGGCATCCCGATCATCCGGGTGCCTTCCTGGAGTTCCGGGAATCGGGCGTCGCCCACGAGCACACCATCTCGGCTCCCACGCCGGTGGAGGCGCGGCTCGCCCGCGCGCTCCGCGGCTTCGGCATCTGCGAGCCGGGGGCCGACGATCTCTGGACCGAAGTCTCCCTGACGGAGGGTCGCACCTTCGTCGACGGCTCTGAATGAGGTTCGTATGCCGACCCGCACCATCGAGGTAGACGGCGAGACCTGGCAGGTGACGCCGACCGGACGCGTCACGCAGTTCACGCGCGACGAATTCACCATGCTGTTCACGCGCGGGACCGGGCCGGACCGGGAGGAGCGGGTGGCCAAGTACGCGCCGCTCGGCGCCCGGAGCCGCGAGCTCTCGCTCGCCGAGCTCACCGACGCGCAGCTGCACGAGCTGCTCGCGCGCTCGCAGCCGTCCTGGACCTCGCCCGACACGGGGTACCGGCGCTGACCGCCCCGCGGTTCATCGACCTGCACATGCACTCCACGGCGTCGGACGGGGCACTCGCCCCGGCCGCCGTGGTCGCGTGCGCCCGGAACGCGGGGCTCGCCGCCATCGCGCTCACCGACCACGACTCCGTGGCCGGTATCGCCGAGGCGGTGGAGGCGGGAGCCGAGGCGGGGGTGCGGGTGGTGGCCGGCTGCGAGTTCTCGGTGGCCGCCCCGTGGGGCGAGATGCACGTGCTGGGGTACTTCCTGCCCATCGGCGACGATGAGGTGGAGGCGTTCCTCGACCGGTGCCGCGCCGACCGCCTGCGCCGGGCCGAGGTGATGTGCGGGCGCCTGCAGGACATCGGCGTGCCCGTCACCTTCGACGCGGTGCTGGAGGAGGCGGCCGGAGGTGCCGTCGGCCGCCCGCACGTGGCGCGCGCGGTGGTGCGGGCCGGCGCGGCAGAGAACGTCAACGAGGCCTTCGACCGCTACCTCGGCCGCAACAAGCCGGCCTACGCCGACAAGGTGCTGCCCACCTTCTCCGCGGTGGCCGATCTCGTCCACGCGGCGGGAGGCGTGGTCTCGGCGGCCCACCTGCGGGATCGTGCCACCAGACCGGTGCTCGACCGCCTCAAGCGCGAAGGGCTCGACGCCGTCGAGGTCCGGCACCCCCGCCACGCGGCGGACATCCGGTCGCGGATTGCCGGGCTCGCCACGGTGCTCGACCTCGCGCGCACCGGCGGCAGCGACTGGCACGGCGACATCGGACCGGGCGAGGAGCATGGCGCGCTGGGCTCGCAGACGGTGCCGGAAGACTGGCTCGAGCGGCTCGAGACCCGGCGCCCCACTCCACGCTGACGCGGAGGATCGTGATGGCGGAGCAGTGGAACTTCGAGGGCAAGGTGGTGCTGGTCACGGGTGTCGCCCGGGTGGGGCAAATCGGGCACGCCGTGGCGCTCGCCTTCGGGCGGGCCGGCGCCAAGCTGGTGCTCTGCGACCGCAATGCCGTCGAGGCCGCGGCGCGGGCCAGGGAGTTTGCCGCCGAGGGCATCGATGCGCGGCCGACCGCGGGCGACCTGACGGAACCGGACATCGCGCGGCTCGCGGTCGAAACGGCGGTCCGGCACTTCGGCAGGCTCGACGTCGTGGTCAACGTGGCGGGCGGGCTCACCACCTTCGGGCCGGTGGAGAAGACCACCGCCGCGGACTTCGACCGCGAAATCGCCATCAACCTCAAGACGGCCTTCCTGGTGTCGCAGGCGTCGGTCGGGGCGCTCGCCGAGTCGCGCGGCGTCATCATCAACTTCGCGTCGGTGGCCTTCTTCCGCCCCCAGGACCAGATGGCGGTGTACGCGGCGGCGAAGGCCGGCGTGGCGGCCTTCACGCAGAGCCTGGCGCTCGAGCTTCGCGACCGCGGGGTCCGGGTGAACGCGGTGGCGCCGGGCATGGTCCGCACCGGCGATAACGTGTCCTCCGTCAGCGGCGCCAAGGTCCGCTGGGTGGAGATGAGGCAGATCACCGATGGAGTCCTCTTCCTCGCGAGCGACGCGGCCGACGCCATCACCGGGCACGTCCTCCCCATCACCAACGGCGCGGCGTAGGGGCGCACTGCGGTGCGCCCCTACCCCGCGCCGATCCTCGCGGACGAAATCGTCATCGTCGGCGGGGGCTGCTACGGTACGTTTTACGCCCGCCAGCTCGAGCGGGCCCGGGCGCGGGGTGCGCTCACCGTCCGTCGCGTCCTGGTCGTGGACCGCGACCCTGCCTGCCAGCTGACTCGCGATCTGCCGCCGGCATTCGATCGAGAACTAGTGGTCCAGGATTGGGATGGGTTCTTCGACGCCTACCTGGCCTCCCCGCCTCCCCGCGTCCCCGCCCATTCGTACATCGTTCCCACTCCCCTGATGCCTCACCTGATGTTCAACTGGCTGGTGCGAAGGGCGCGCGCACTCTGGCCGGGCAGGGAGGTGCGGCAGGAGGCCCTCACCGAGCCGGTCGGCACGCCCTACGACACCCTCGCGCCCGATGGCACCCGCTACGTGTCCTGGGCCGACTGGCTCTGCCCCACGCACTGCATCGAGCCCGCCACCTGTCCGATCATCCGTGCGCCTCGCACCTGGGAAATGGCCGACACCGCCACGGCGCTGGTTGCGCGGCTGGCGCGGAGCCGCGCCGTCGAGGGGCCGGCGCTCTTCGTGACCCGGCACATCACTGATGGGGTCGGGGCGTTTACGCTGGGGGAAGCACTCGCGGCCGAGACGATGCTGCGGACGGCCGGCGCCAGTGGCGAGCCCTCCGCCCTCCTCATCGGGACGGTGTCGGCCTGCCACGGAGCCCTGGGGCTGCTGGCGCTGAGATAGGCGCTCCCCGGGGCGAGGGAGCGCCGACCCGCCATCGCTTAGGGCGCTGCGGGAGGCGCCGCGTTCCAGATGCCCGCGGTCGAATACCACTTCCCGTCCGCGCCGCGCTTGAGCAGTTCGACGTACCGCCCCTGCTCCTGCACCGGCTTCCCGTCCGGTCCGTTTACCGTCAGGACGAAACTCCCGATTTCATAGCCGAGGTCCCCGGAACTCTCCGCCTTGATGGTCTGGACGGAGGCGTCGTGCACGCCCGCCTGCTCGATCCCGGCCTTCCAGTACGCCTCGATGGCGGCCCGGCCCTGGACCATCGCCTCGCCCGGGGGGATGACCACCGCGTCTTCCGTGTAGTACGACGCGGCCAGTGCGGCGTCCTTGGCGTTGAGCGCGGCGGCGAAGTCGCGGTTCATCTGCCCCAGTTCTTCGGCGCTGGCCGAGACGGGGGCCGGTTTGGCCTGCTCCGCGGGGGCGCAGGCGGTCACGAGGAGCACGGTCGCGAGGAGTGTGGTGGGGCGCATGACGGGCCTCTCGGAAGGGTAAAGGTCGAACGGACTGGCCAAGTGTGCGGGCCGCCGACCATCGCGTCAAGCGCGAGGCACCTCGCCCTCCGGAACCCGCCATTGTTCTATATTTGGTGGCATGCGCGCCGCCCCTGACGCCGACGCCGACAACCCATCTTCCGGTCTGCCCATGTCCCGTTCGACCCACGATGTCATCATCATCGGCGCCGGCCCCGCCGGCCTCTGCGCCGGCATGTACGCCGGCCGCGGCATGCTGGACGCCGTCGTCCTCGAGCGGGGGGCGCCGGGGGGCGAACTCCTGAACACCGACCTCATCGAGGACTACCCCGGCTTCGCCACCGTGAAGGGCCACGAGCTCGCCCGCCTCATGGCCGAGCACGCCCAGAAGTTCGGCGCCGACATCCGGCAGGAAAACGTGGAGTCGGTGTCGAAGCGGGAGGACGGGCTGTTCGAGGTGACGTGCAGTACCGGCGCGGTCTTCGAGGCCCCGGCGGTCATCCTCACCGCCGGCGGCACGCCGACCAAGCTCGGCGTCCCGGGAGAACTCGAGTACGCGGGGCAGGGAGTGTCCTACTGCGCCGTCTGCGACGGCGCCTTCTTCAAGGGGCAGACCATCGCGGTAGTGGGCGGGGGCGATGCTGCCGTCGAGGAGGCGGCCTACCTGACCCGCTACGCCGAGAAGGTGTACGTGGTCCACCGGCGGCACGAGTTCCGGGCCTCGAAGCTCCTGCAGGAACGGCTCTTCGCCAATCCCAAGATCGAGGTCATCTGGAACAAGGTGGTCACCGAAATGACCGGCGGCCCCGCCGGTCTGGCTGCGCTGGCGCTCAAGGACACCGTCACCGGCGCCGTCTCGACGCTTCCGGTCACCGGCTGCTTCGTCTTCGTCGGCTTCAAGCCCAACACCGGGCTCGTCACCCAGCACTTCGCGCACGACCCGTCGGGATACATGATCACCGACGACCGGATGATGACCTCCATTCCGGGGCTCTTCGCTGCCGGTGACGTGCGGGTCCAGCTCACCCGGCAGGTCACCACCGCCGTGGGCGACGCCACCACCGCCGTCATCGCCGTCGAGAAGTACCTGACGGAACGAAAGGCCGCCGCCGTTGCCTGAGCCGGTCGTCGTGTCCATCCCCAACGGGCAGTTCGCGCAGAACTGCTACCTCGTGGCCGATGCGGCCACGGGGGCGGCGATCATGATCGATCCCGGCGAGGAAAGCGACCGCTTCCTCGCAGAGATCAGCCGTAGGGGTTGGCAACTGACCGCCGTCTGGCTCACCCATGCACACGTGGACCACATCATGGGCGTGGCGGACGTGGTCCGCCGTTGGCCAGTGCCGATCTGGCTCCACCCCCTCGACCGGCCGCTCTACGACAACCTGCCGCAACAGGCGGCATGGATGGGCCTGCGCGTCGGGCATGCCCCGCCGCCCACCGACGAATTGCACGCCGGCATGACCCTCTCCCTGGGCGACTCCCGTTTCGACGTGCGCCACACCCCTGGGCACTCCCCCGGCAGCGTGTCGCTGGTGGGCCACGGCCGGGTCTTCGGGGGCGACGTGCTGTTCAGCGGCTCGGTGGGGCGTACCGACCTACCCGGCGGCGACACCGCCACCCTCCTCGCCTCCATCGAGCGCGAATTCCTGACCCTGCCCGACACGACCATCGTGCACAGCGGTCACGGGCCCGACACCACCATCGGCGCAGAGCGCATGACGAACCCATTTCTCACAGGGGTGTATCGCCTTGAGTGACTCGGGGTCGCTGCGCCCCCCTCTCCCGGAGGGAGAGGGGCCGGGGGCGAGGGGTCTCGAGGCGGGTCCTCTCCTCTGTAACCGTTGCGGCTTCGAAGTCCCTTCCCGCGCCTGGGGCTGCAAGAATCCCTGTCCCAACTGCGGGACCGTGTACCCCCTCGGCGATTGTTCCGACTGACCTGATGCCAGCCACCGCCGTGACCCGCACCTATCTCGAGCAGCGCGAGCCCGCCCAGCTCAGGGCGCCCAGCCGCGTTCCGCCCGGTGCGCGTGTGGAACAGGTCCGCGACTGCCCCCCGTCGTTCTACCGTTGGCTATACGCCGCCGTCGGCGGGCCGTGGCACTGGTACGAACGCCGGGAGTGGAGCGACGACGCGATCCAGGCGCATCTCGGCCTGCCGACGGTGTTCCTGCGCGTGCTGCTGTTCGAGGGGGCGCCCGCGGGGTATTACGAGCTGAACCGGCAGTCGGACGGTTCGGTGGAAGTGGCCCACATCGGGCTCCTGCCGGAGCGGATTGGCAAGGGGTTGGGCGGGTTCATCGTGGCGGAAGCGGTGCGCGACGCCTGGGCGCTGGGCGCCACGCGCGTCTGGCTCCACACCTGCACCCTCGACGGCAAGGCGGCACTGCCCAACTACCTGAGCCGGGGCTTCGTGCCGTTCCGCACCGAGGACTACATGGTGGACATTCCGACCAGCATGACGCACCGCTCGAGCGCCTCCAGCACGCCGTGAGCCACGCCGGCCGGCGCCCACACCAGCGTGCCGGGCCCCGCGTCGAGTTCCTCCGTCCCCACCCGCATCCTCGCCTTTCCCTCCACCACGAAGTAGAATTTGTCCGCGCCGGCGTGCGCGTGCACCGCCTGCGCCTGCCCCGGCTCGAAGCAATTGAGCCCGGCGAACAGGTGTTCGCCCCGCGCGAGGTCCGCCTTCGCGAACTTGGCCTGGGCAAAGGCGGTGTGGTCGGCAATCGTCGTGAAGTAGGCGCTCATCGGCGTCCCCTGGGCCTGACAGTGATTCGCATCCCGATCCACGGGAAGACTGCAATGAAGACTCGCCTCGAAAAAGACCCGCTGGGCGAAAAGGCGGTTCCCGCCGACGCCCTCTACGGCATCCAGACGTTGCGTGCCGTCGAAAACTATCCCATTTCCGGGCTCCGACCGCTCCCCGCCTTCGTGGACGCCGTCATCCAGATCAAGAAGGCCGCCGCGCTCACGCACAAGGAGACCGGCCGGCTCGAGCCGCGGCTCGCCGACGCGATCGTCGCGGCGGCCTCCGAGGTGCTGGCCGGCGAGCACCGCGACCAGTTCGTGGTGGACGTCTACCAGGCGGGCGCCGGCACCAGCCACCACATGAACTGCAACGAGGTGCTGGCCAACCGGGCCAACGAACTCCTGGGCGCCGCCCGCGGTTCCTATGCGCCGGTGCACCCGAACGACCACGTCAACATGGCCCAGAGCACCAACGACGTGATCCCCACGGCCATGCGGCTCGCCACGCTAGCCACCCTGCCGCCGCTGCTCGAAGCCATGGACCTCCTGGCCGACGCCTTCCTCGGCAAGGGCCAGGAATTCGACGGCATCATCAAGTCCGGCCGCACCCACCTCCAGGACGCCACGCCGATCCGCCTGGGGCAGGAGTTTGCCGCCTACGGGCGCACCGTCGTGCGGCACCGGGCCAAGCTGGTCGAGGCGGCACGGTGGCTCAAGGCCATGAACATCGGCGGCACCGCGGTCGGCACCGGCATCAACGCCGAGCCCGGCTACCCGGCCTTGATGGTCAAGCACCTCCGCGAGATCACGGGGCTCGACCTCGAGGTCGGCGAGGACCGGGTGCAGCTGATGCAGTCCATGGGCGACGTCGCCACCTTCAGCGGCGCCCTCCGCGCGTGGGTGCTGGACCTCAACAAGCTGGCCAACGACATCCGCCTCATGGCATCGGGCCCCCGGACGGGGCTCGCCGAGATCGGGCTGCCGGCCGTGCAGCCGGGCTCGAGCATCATGCCGGGCAAGGTCAACCCGTCCATTGCCGAGATGGTCAACCAGGTCTGCTACCAGGCCCTGGGCTGCGACGTCACGGTCGCCATGGCGGCCGAGGCCGGCCAGCTCGAGCTCAACGTGATGATGCCGGTCATGGCGCACAACATGGTGTTCAGCCTGATGATCGTCGGGAACGCCACCCGGGTCTTCGCCGAGCGGTGCGTGGAGGGGATCACCGCCGACGCCGCGCAGTGCGCGTACTGGCTGGAGCGGAGCCCGGCACTGGTCACCGCACTCGCCCCCAGGATCGGGTACGCCGAGGCCGCCAAGCTGGCCAAGGAGGCCGTCGCGACCGGCTTGACGGTCAAGCAACTGGTCACCGAGCGGGGAATCCTGAAGGGCCGGGAGCTCGACGAGGTCCTCGACCTCCGTGCCATGACGGAACTCGGCGTGCCGGGCGGCAAGGGGCTCCCCGGAGGGGGCTGACCCCCGCCGGGGAGGGGTCTGGTTGATATCCCACCCCCCTGCTCCCATATTCACGGCATGCGAGTCACGACCTGGACCGAGTACAGCCTCATCATCTCCATCCACCTGGCCCGCCGGGGCAACGGCCAGCCGGTGGCCGCCCGCGACATTTCCGACTCCGAGCGACTCCCCGGCGACTACGTCGAGCAGATCCTCCTCCGGCTTCGCCGGGCGGGGCTGGTCGAGAGCGTCCGCGGCGCCCGGGGCGGGTACTTCCTGGCCCGCGATCCCGCCAAGATCTCGGTGCACGATGTCATGACCGCGTGCGATCACCAGACCTTCGAGATCAACTGCGACACGCACCAGGTGGACCGGGAGCGCTGCGGGCCCGGCGCCCAGTGCAGTATCCGGCCCGTGTGGCAGGCGCTGCGGTTCCGGGTGGACGAGCTCCTGAAGGGAGTGACGCTCGCCGACCTGATGCAGGATGAGGTGAAGGTTCAGGAGATTGTCGGCATCGGCGCAGCCACCTGAGCCGTTCCGCGACCAGGAGACCGACCCGACCCGCCGGTCGGGTTTTTCGTTGGGGCACCCGCCATGACTGACCTGAAGTCCCCGGCCGCACCGCCGCTGTCCCCCGCGGAGTTCCAGCGCTACTCTCGCCACCTGATCCTGCCCCACGTGGGGGAGGCCGGCCAGCGCCGGCTCAAGCAGGCCCGTGTGCTCGTCGTCGGGGCAGGGGGGCTCGGCTCGCCGTCCGCGCTGTACCTCGCGGCGGCGGGCGTCGGCACCATCGGGCTGGTGGACGCCGATGTCGTGGACGTGAGCAACCTCCAGCGCCAGGTCCTGCACGGCACCTCCACGCTGGGCACCTCGAAGCTCGACTCCGCGCGCGCACGGCTCACCGACCTCAACCCGCACGTCACGGTGGAGCCCTTCGCCGAGCGGCTCACCGCCGCCAACGCCCTCGGCATCTTCAAGGGGTTCGACGTCGTCCTCGACGGCAGCGACAACTTTCCCACCCGGTATCTCGTCAACGATGCGGCCTACCTGACCGGCATTCCGGATGTGTACGGGGCCATCTTCCAGTTCGAGGGGCAGGCCTCCGTGTTCGCCGCTCCCGGCGGTCCCTGCTACCGGTGCCTCTATGCGGAGCCGCCGCCGGCAGGAATGGTCCCGGGGTGCGCGGAGGCCGGCGTGCTCGGCGCCCTGCCCGGCGTCATCGGCAGCATCCAGGCGATGGAAGCCATCAAGCTGCTCCTCGCCATCGGCGAGCCGCTGGTCGGACGGCTCATGCTGTTCGACGCGCTGCGGCTCTCGTTCCGCGAGCTCTCGCTGCAGCGCGATCCCGCCTGCCCGCTCTGCGGGGAGTCGCCCACCGTGCGCGAATTGATCGACTACGAGGCCTTCTGCGGCGTCACGACAACGGCGGCCCCGGCCGGGATCGAGGTGACGCCGGTCGAATTGCAGCAGGAACTCGCGGGGGGAAGGCCGGTCGTGCTGGTGGACGTGCGGGAAGTGGCCGAATGGGAACTGGTCCGGATGAAGGGTGCGGTGCTGGCGCCGCTGTCGCGGCTGCCCGGGGTGGCGCCGACGCTGGATGCGCGCGCCGACATCGTGACCTACTGCCATCACGGCGCGCGCTCCCTGCAGGCCGCCACGTTTCTTCGGTCGGTCGGGCTGCCGCGCGTGCGCAGCCTCGCCGGCGGCATCGACGCGTGGGCCCGGGACATTGATCGGGAGATGGTGCGGTACTAAGGAAGGACAGAGTGCCGAAGGGGGGACTCGAACCCCCACGGGCTTGCGCCCACTGCGCCCTGAACGCAGCGCGTCTACCA
>DAOMFQ010000050.1:0-2757 GCA_035429905.1 Gemmatimonadales bacterium | reverse complement strand
CTCCTCCTCCATCGCCGTGAAATCAACCGGCTCATCGGCTCCGTCGAGCGCGAGGGGCTGAGCCTCGTGCCGCTGGAACTCTACTTCGTCCGCGGGCACGCCAAGATTGCCATCGGGCTCGGTCGCGGCAAGAAGCAGCACGACAAGCGCGCGGCCCTGAAGGAGCGCATCGTCGAACGCGAAACAGCCCGTGCCATCGCGGTGGGACGGCGCCGGTGATCGCCGTCGCCCTGGCGTTCGCGCTTGCCGGCGGCCTCCCGCCTGCGCAGCTCCTGGTCTCCACACCGCGCGGCGAGTCGCGCCTCGCGGTCACCACCGACGCGGAAGGCCGGCCCATGGTGGCCGCGCTGCCGCTCACCGCCGCCCTGGGCGGCTCGGTCCGCCAGGACGGCGTCTGGACCACCATCGTCATTTCCCGGCAGGACTTCTCGTTCCTGCCGGGCACGCCCCTGTTCCGGCTCAACGACCGCCTCGAGCCGCTCGCCATCGAGGCGGTGGAGCGGGGCGACACGCTGTTCGTCCCCTACCAGTTCGCCTCCGAAATTCTTCCGCGGTATCTCGGCGAACTCTACCGCTTCGACCGCGAGAGCGGGCGACTGCTTCAGCTGGGGCCGGTCGCGTCCGCCGCGCCCCCGCCCAAGCGGCTCCCGAACGGCCTCCTCCCCGGGCACATCGTCACCGTCGACGCCGGCCACGGCGGCGCCGATCCGGGCAATCCCGGCCGCTTCTTCCCGACCGGGGTGTCCGAGAAGCAGGTGACGCTCCAGGTGGCGCTGCTCCTGCGCGACGAGCTGACCCGGCGCGGCATCACCGTCCGGATGACCCGCACCACCGACACCCGGCCCAACCTCCTCGAGCGCGCGCCCACCTGCGACGCCAGCTGCGACCTCTTCGTGAGCCTTCACGTGGACGCGCTCGATCCGCGCCGCCGGCGCGACTACCGCTCGGTGGACGGGTTCACCACGCTGATCATTGGCGAGGAAAACTCCGCCGACGCCGCGCGGGTGGCCCAGACGGAAAACGAGGCCCTGCGGTTCGAGAGCGCGCAGGACCAGGACCTGGTGGGAGGGCCGCTCGCCTTCATCTTGAAGGACCTGCAGATGAACGAGTACCTGCGGGAATCGGCGCGCGCGGGGGCGCTGATGCAGGCGCACCTCGAGCCGATTCATCCGGGCACGAACCGCGGCGTCCAGCAACGCAACGACCTCGCGGTGCTGAACACCGGCCGCCGCCCGGGCGTGCTCGTGGAGATGGGGTACGGATCGAGCCCGTCGGACGCGCGCTTCCTGGTCTCGAAGGACGGTCAGCGACGGATCGCCAAGGCGCTGGCCGATGCGATCGTCGACTATCTCCTCGAGTTCGAGTGGAAGAGCGGCGTGCGCGCCGCGGGGCCCGGACAGTGAGGCGCCTCCTTCCGCTCCTGCTCTGTGCCCTCACCGGCTGCGCCTACTACAACGGGATGTACAACGCGAACAAGTTCGCCAAGCGGGCCGCAAAGGCGAGCGCGGCCGGCAAGACCTTCGAGGCGCAGGGGTACTGGGCGCAGGCCGAGGTCCGGGCGGATTCGGTCATCGTGCGCCATCCCGGCAGCAAGTACGTCGATGACGCCCAGCTGATCCGGGGCCAGGCGATGGTGGCCCGCAACGATTGCGCCGGTGCCATCCCCGCGCTCGAGCAGGCCTCCCTCTCGATGGATAGCCCGCAGGTGGCCCAGCAGGCACTCGTGCTGCTCGGCCAGTGCCGGGTGAAGGCCGGTGACATGCTCGGCGCCGATGCCGCGTATGTCGCGCTCATGGAAAGCCCGGATACCGCCGTGCGCTCGGCGGCCCGGCTGGCGCATGCGCGGCTGCTGCGCGGCTTCGGCTCATACCAGGCGGCACTCGAAACGCTCGACGGCCTGCAGGGCCCCGGCCCCGATGCCGAGCGGGCGGCAGATTACGCCGGCCTCGGCCAACTGGAAGCGGCCGCGCCGCTCATCGACCAGGCCCTCGCCCGGCAGGATCTCACGGTCCCGTGGGATTCGACGCTCGCCGGTGTCGGCCGCACCGATCCCGGGATGGCCTCGAGGTACACCTCCGCGGTCGCCATCCTCCCGGGGCTCTCCACGGAGACCCGCGACCAGATCCTCATGGCCGATGGCCTGCGACTCCTCGCCACCGACCCGGATTCCGGCCTGGCCAGGCTGCGGGCTGCCGCGCGCGCCGTGCCGGTCACCAACGCTTCCCTGGCCGCACGCCTCGCGTTGTCGGAGTACGTGATCGCCACGGCGACGACCGCCGACGATTTCGAGTCGGCCCGGGAGCCATTGACCTCGCTGAGCGAGATGGGCGGCCCGAGTTCGGTTCGCGCCCTCGGGTATCTCGCGGTGCTCGACCGGGTCCGCACCTACCGCGACTCCGTTTCGCCGGGAGCGCCGCGCGGCGACCTCGCCACGTTCTTCGTCGCCGAGGCGGTGCGCGACGGACTCCCGGCCCCCCGGATCGCGGCGCAGTTCTTCGCCGCGGTGCCGGCGTCCTGGCCCGCGTCCCCCTATGCACCCAAGGCGCTGCTCGCACTCGCCGAGCTGGAGCCTGCCTCGGCGGATTCGATCGCGTACGTGCTGGAGTGCGACTATCCCGACAGCCCGTATCTCCTCCTCGTGGCGGGCGATGTCACACCTGCCGTCCTGGCCCTCGAGGATTCGTTGCAGGCGTACGCCGGCCGGGCCCCCGGTCGCGGGGCGCCCGGCGGGCGGCGCGCCCCGGCGTCAGCGGCGGG
>DAOMFQ010000049.1:0-13151 GCA_035429905.1 Gemmatimonadales bacterium | reverse complement strand
GCGAGGATGAGGATGGCGGCGTTGATGAAGAAGGCGAAGAACAGCGCCAATGTGGAGTCGATCGTCGCGAACTTGATCGCCTCCCGCTTGCCGGCCTCAGACTTGCCGAAGTCCCTGGTCTGCACGATGGAACTGTGCAGGTAGAGGTTGTGCGGCATCACCGTGGCGCCGAGGATGCCGATGGCGATGTAGAGCTTGGCCGGGTCGGAGACGATCTGCACCGAGGGCAGGAGCCCGCGCGCCACCTCGCCGAGGGCCGGCTGCGCCAGGAGCAGCTCGATGCCGAAGCAGGCGCCGATCGTGGCCACGAGCACGATGACGAACGCCTCCAGCCACCGGAAGCCGCGATGCTGCAGGAGGAGGATGAGCAGCACGTCGATGGCCGTGATGCACACACCGTAGAGCAACGGGATGCCAAACAGGAGGTTCAGCGCGATCGCCGAGCCGATGACCTCGGCCAGGTCACAGGCGGCGATGGCAATCTCGCACGCGATCCACAGCGCGAAGCTGACCGGGCGCGAGTAGTGGTCGCGGCAGGCCTGTGCCAGGTCGCGCCCGGTCGCAATCCCGAGCCGGAGCGCCAGCGCCTGCAGCAGGATCGCCATCAGGTTGGAGAACAGGATGACGCTGAGCAGGGCGTAGCCGAACCGCGCACCCCCGGCGAGGTCGGTCGCCCAGTTGCCCGGGTCCATGTAGCCCACGGCCACGAGATAGCCCGGTCCGGCGAAGGCCAGCATCTTCCGCCACCACGACGCCTCGTGCGGGATCGATACGGTCCGGAACGCCTCGGGCAGGCTCGGCGACAAGCGCGGGAGCCGCCAGCCGGCGGTCATCTCCTCGATCGGGGCCCTGGTCGCGCTCATCGAACCTCCCCGCGGGCGCAGAGGAGGAGGCCGGCGAGCTCCGCGCCGAGCAGCTGCTCGCCCGCGGAGGTCCGCAATGCCACCGGGCCCCCGAAGGGCTGCCGCCCCGTCACCACCACCGCCGCCCCCGGTACCAGGCCGTGCTCCGCGAAATACCGGAGCCGGTCGGCCTGCCCGGTCTCCACCCGCCGCAGCTCGACCGACTCGCCCACCGGCACCTCGGAGAGCGGCGTGTACACCAGCTCGACCATCGTCCCGTCGGGCGCCGGAATCGGGTCGCCATGGGGATCGACACTCGGATTGCCCAGCGCGAGCGCCATCCGCTCGATGAGGGCGTCCGACACCGCATGCTCCAGCCGCTCGGCCTCCTCATGCACCGTGTCCCAGGTGTACTCCAGGAACGCCACGAGGTACGACTCGAGTATCCGATGGCGCCGGACCATTTTCAGCGCCGCACGGCGCCCCGCCGGCGTGAGCTCAACCCCCTTGTACGGAACGTGTTCGAGGAGGCCCTGTTCGGAGAGTCGCTTGACCATGCCGGTCACCGAGGCCGGTGCGAGGTCGAGGAGATGCGCAATGTCGCTGGTGGCCGCGGGCGTGCCTGCGCCGGACAGGTGGTAGATGGCCTTGAGGTAGTCCTCGACGGAACGCGTGAGGGTCTCGTGGGGTGCGGCAGAGGACATCGGGTCACCAATGTTAGGGTGACCTAAATTTGATTTATTGTATTCCTAAACGCAACCCCCTGCCCCATTGATCAAGTCAGGTGGCCCGGAGCAGCGCCACCAGCGGCGCCAGAATCCGCTCCGTCATGCCCCACACCGGAACCGGGCTCACGTGGTACGCCGGGAACTCCCGGGTGGCGGCACCGAGCTGGATGGTGACCGGCCGGTAGGCGTCGGGTTGCAGGAGGACGTCGAGCTCCACCCAGTGGTGGGCCGCCACCTCGGCGTTCGGAATCACGACCGGGCGCCAGGGCAGAAAGAAGACGAAGGGCCGCACCATGAGCGGGGGGAGATGGGGCGAACGGGGCGCCACGTCGTCGAGGGCGCCGATGAGCTCGGCGGGCGCGAGGTCGATGCCGACTTCCTCGCGCGTCTCCCGGGTGGCGGTGTGGAGCAGGTCCACATCTCCGGCGCCGCTCCGCCCTCCCGGCAGGCCCATCTGGCCGGACCAGGGGTCGCCCGCACGCTCGGCCCGCCGAATCAGGAGGAGGGAATCGGGATCGGGGACGAACAGCACACCGACCGCCGCCCGGGCGAGCGAGGGATCCTCGACCGTCTTCGCCGTTCGCCCACGCAGCGCCGCGGCGAGCCTCGCATTCAGCGGCGTCATGGGAATCAAGGGGAGACGGGCATGCCCGGCAGCTTCGGCGAGGTGTCAGGGTTGCCGCCGTCGAAGACGACCTTCCATCCGCCGTCCGCCTGTTTTCGCCAGATCGTGACGTACTTGCCGGTGCTGACCTGGCCGCGGCCCTGGTCGTTATACCGGGTGCTCTGCCAGGTCCCCAGCGTGTAACCGAGGTCGCCGGCCTCGCTCGCAAACGCCATCGTCGGCACCCAGGTGAGCCGCCAGGAGGTGTCGGCGAACGCCGGGGCCATCGCGGCCCTGATGGCGCCCAGCCCCGGAGTGAACGGGACGTCCGGCTCCATCTGAATCGCGGTGGAGTCAAACGCCGACATCCACCCTTCCAATCCCTTCGTCGCGGTGGCCGCCGCGAAGGCCTGGTCGGCGGCGATCAGGGACGCGCGCACGTCCGCGGCATTGGGGGGAGTGGGTTTCGGGGCGCAGGCGGCGAGGAACGTCGCCACCGAAAGGAGCCGGAAGGTACCGGATGGAGTGCGCATGAAGCCTCAACGCAAAGGGGATGCGTTCGATACGGCAGGTTTCGGGTGCCGGATTCAGCTCGCTAGCGGAGATGCTTCCCGAACCACGCGAGAGTGGCATCGGCGGCCGCGGTGAATGCCGGGGTCGGGCCCTGCCACGGGTGCACCGTGTCAAAGGTATGGCCCGCGCCTGGAATCACCATCAACTCGGGGCGGGCCCCTCCGGCGGCGCGGAGCGCCATGCCCTCGGCGACGGGCACAGTCGCATCGGATTCGCCATGCACGATGAGCCAGGGCGCCGTGACGCGTCCGGCCGCCGCCTGGATGTCGAGCGTGGTCGCGCCGTGCCGCGCGATGTCGTCCAGCACGTCGGTGGACACCGGAAGCACCTGCCCGGTGCGCGAGTTCAGCACGTCCATCTGGCCCCGCGCGCGCCAGGCCGCGACCTCCTCCGGGGCAAACCGATGCACGTTGCTGATGGCCGCCCAGGTGACCAGCGCGGCGATCCGTCGGTCAGCGGCCGCGACGAGGACGCCCAGGCCCCCACCGCGGGAATGCCCGAGAAAGCCGATCGAGCTGGGAACAGCGACATCGAGCCCTCCACCGGCCAGGGCGTTCACGACCAGCCGGATGTCGCCGAGGTCTCCGGTGAATGTGGCGTGCCCGAAGCGCTCCGGGAACACGAATTCCCCGCTGTCGTCCACCCCGCTGCCGCTCAGGTTGAAGCTCACCGCGGTGAAGCCTGCCCGGGCCAGCCGCTCCGCGAGCGGCGGGAACATCCCCCAGTCCTTGAATCCCTTGTAACCGTGGAGCACGAGCACGGCGGGCCGCGGCGTCGCCCGGTCCCCGGTGCGGACGTCCACGAGCACGTCGCCCAGGTAGCCCGGCAGTCGGTGGCGGCTCAGCGTGGGAGTCGCCACGCGTCACTGCACCGCGGGGTCGAGGATCTCGAGCTCCCCTGCCGTCGCATCGAGCCGGGCGCTCACGCCGAGCGGCAGCGTCCACTGATCGTCCACGTGACCGACAGGGAAGCCGCAGGCGACCGGCACCTTGAGGGGGGCCAGGTAGGTCGTGAGCACCTCGTCGAAGCCAAGTGCGCCGTCGTCGGAGCCGCGCTTCAGGTCGGTGAACTGCCCGACGATGACGCCGGCCACCTTCTGGAGCGCGCCGACGGCGCGCAAGTGGGCCAGCATCCGGTCCACAGCGTAGAGGCTCTCGCCGACATCCTCGAGGAAGAGCAGGGCGCCGTCGAGGGAGGGGAAGTACCGCGTCCCGACGAGGCACTGCAGGAGCGTGAGGTTACCGCCCACGAGGGGACCGACGGCGGTGCCTGGCACCAGCGTGACGACGCGACCCTCCCTGGGCACCAGGACGTCCACAGGAGGCCTGACGCGGCCGAGCCGCCCGGCGGGGCTCGGCGTCGCGAGGACGCGACTGAAATGCGCTCGGCTGAATGGCGTGAGTGGCGCGCGAGCCATCGGGGCGTGAAAGGTGACGAGCCCCGCCTCGACCTGCGCCGCGTTGAGGAGCGCGGTGATGTCGGAGAACCCGATGATCGCCTTCGGGCGCTTCCGCAGGGGGGCGAAGTCGACCTGGTCGAGAATGCGGGTCATGCCGTAGCCGCCGCGGAGGCACCACACGGCATCGACCGACGGGTCCGCGATGGCGGCGTTGAGGTCGCCGAGCCGCTGTTCGTCCGATCCGGCGAGGTAGCCGTAGTGCCGGTGGGCGTTCGGGGCGAGCCGGGGCTCGAAGCCCAGCGCGCGGCAGAGTTCCTCACCGCGTGCCAGGTCGTCGTGTTCGAGGAGCGGGCCGGCAGGAGCCACCAGCGCCACCCGGCTTCCGGTGCCCAGCGCCGGCGGCCGGACGAAATTCTTTGACCGCATTCGGACTCCTGTTGTAGATTGGGAGCGCCACCCATTGGAGGAACGCCCTGCGCGCTTCCCACCCGGCCCTCCTGGCCGCCAGCCGCGTCATATCGGACCTGCGGGACGACATGGTCACCCAGTGGGCTGACTGGCTGGGCGACCGCATGCAGACCTCCACCACAATACCCCGCCCAATCATCGAGCGGGAGTTGCGGCTCATCATCGAACTGCTGGGCGAGATGGTCGGCCCCGTCCGTCGCGAAACCAAGCCGGTCTGGTACCACGCCTGCGAGCACTACGGCCGGCTCGCCGCGGCCCGGGGACTCGCCGCGGGCGAGGTGGTGGACGAGATGCAGTTCCTGCGGGAGCTGCTCATCCGCAACCTGGCGCCGATCCTGGCCGCCATGCGGCCCCGGCAGGCGATGGCCATCATGCTCCAGCTCAATCGGGTGTACGACAAGGGGATCGGTGTGACGGTCGTGGGGTATACGGACGCACTGGTGGCCACCATCTTCGCGCAGAACGGCGTGCCCAGCCCGGGCACCGCGGTAGACGCGGACGAAGTCAGCCGCCAGCTCGAGCAGCTCGAAGGCGAGCTCGCCGCCGTCACCCGCAACCGGTAGGTCCCGTGTCCTCCCTGCCCTCCCTCTGGGCCGCCCTGCCGTGGGCGGCCCCGTTTCTCGCCTTCGTCCGCCTTGCCCGCCACCGGCCCAACCTGGCCGACGCGCCCCTCGCGAGCGGGCGGCTGGTCTCCATCATCGTGCCGGCACGGAACGAGGAGGCCAACCTTCCCATCCTGCTGGAGTCGCTCCTCCAGACCCGCTACGCTCCGGTCGAGATTCTCCTGGTCGACGATCGCTCGACGGACCGGACGGCCGAGGTCGCGCGCGAATACGCCGCACGCGACCCGCGGGTGCGGCTGGTGGAGGGCGCGGAACTCCCGGCAGGATGGTTCGGGAAGCCATGGGCCTGCCAGCAGGGGTACCGTGCCGCGACGGGTGACCTCCTTCTCTTTACGGATGCGGACACCCGCCACGCGCCCGAGCTGCTGGGTCGCGCGGTGGGGGCGCTCGAGTCGGAGCGGCGGGACCTCGTGACGGTCATGGGGCGGATGATTTGCGGGTCGTTCTGGGAACGGGTGATCATGCCGATCATCACCGCGCTGCTCGCCATCCGCTTCCATCCCTCCGTGGTCAATCGCGCCCGGAGGGCGAGCGAGACGATCGCCAACGGGCAGTTCATCCTGGTGACCCGCGAGAGCTATGAAGCCGTCGGGACGCACGGTGCGGTCAGGCACGAGGTGGCCGAGGACCTGGCGATGGCCCAGCTCTACTTCCGCGCCGGTCGGCGGCAGCTGTTCGCGTTCGGGCTCACGCTGATGGGGACCAGGATGTACACCAGCCTGGCGGGCCTGATCGAGGGATGGTCCAAGAACGTGTACGTGGGGGGCCGGCGCTCGTTTCCCGACGAACCGGTGCTGCGGGCACTGATTCCGGTGATGTTCAGCCTCGGCGCGCTCTTCTGGCTGGCGCCGCCGGCGGTGCTGCTGCTGGCGCTGACCGGGTTCGCGCCTGGCTGGCTCGGGCCGGCGGCGCTCGCGACCGCGCTCAGCGCCCTGTTCTGGGTCATGTTCGACGCCGGATTCCGGATCAACCCCCTCTACGGGCTGACCTATCCCCTCGGCGTAGTGATGACGGCGTGGATCTTCGCGCGTTCCACCCGGCGGGGCGAGCGCCGGATCGAGTGGCGGGGCCGGACCTACTCGGCGACGTGAGGCGCCGGTTGCGCTCGGGGCGCGACCGGAGAATGTTTACCCGACACTTTGCCTCGGAGATGGCATGCGCCTGACGATTACCGCCGACATGCTCGCCGCGCTGGAACGGGCCGGGGACAAGCCCGACTGGCTCGTTGCCCAGGTGGCGCGGATGCGCGCCGAGGGGGAGCCCTATGTTCTTCCCCTCGCGGCGGAGCAGAGCACGGCGCTCGAGGAGCTTTGCGCCATGAACATCCGCTTCACCCCGGACGGCAGGGTCAAGCCGGAACACGCCGCACTCGACGCGCTCTCCATGTTGGTGCTGGAGAACTACTAGGGCGCCACCGCCATGCACTCCACCTCGACCCGGGCCTTGAACGCAAGACCGCTGGTGCCGAGTGCGCTCCGCGCGGGGTACGGTGCGGAGAAGAACTCCCGATAGACCGCATTGAAGGCACCCCACTCGGCCATGTCGGCGAGGAACACGGTGCACTTCACGACGTCCTTCAGCGACGCCCCGTGTCGCCCCAGGATGGCGCGAATGTTCTCGAGCGCCTGCCGCGACTCTGGCCCGATCCCGCCCGGCGCGAGCGTGGTCGTCCCCGGGAGGTTGCCGATCTGCCCGGAGAGAATCAGCAGGTTGCCCGCCCGCACCGCCTCCGAGAACGGCAGCGTTTTCATCAGCGAATCTGGCGAGACGAAGAACTGCGGCGCCGCCTGGGTGGCGGGAGGTGCCTTGGCCGCACACCCCGCGAGTCCCACGGCGATCAGCGCCATCCAGCCCGCTCCCGCCCTCCGGCCTATGCCACCAGACATGCAGACCCCCCAGAGTCAGGCATCGAACGCCGCGGCGTAATCCGCCATGGCGGCACGGACCACCTTCCGTGCGTGGGCACGCCCGTAGACGCCGGCCACGTGGGCGTGGACCGACTCGCCGGGCACCAGCTTGTACGTCATGAAGTAGTGCTGCAGCCGCTCGATCAGGACGGGCGGAACATCGGCGATGTCCCGGGCGGAGCCCCAGACGTAGTCGTTTTCGAGGACGCTGATGATCTTGTCGTCCGCCTCCCCGCCGTCCACCATCTGCAGCCCGCCGATGATTCGCGCGCGCACCAGGATCTCGTTCCGGTTGATGGCCCGCTCGCTCAGCACGCAGATGTCCAACGGGTCACCATCACCATGGTCGGCTTCAGGCGTCAGCCGGCACACCCGCTCGTGACAATACGTCCGTGGGATGAACCCGTACAGGCTCGGCGGCTGCGACGACGTCCGTTGCGGGCGGTCGACCCGCAAGTACCCCGAGACCTTGTCCACCTCGTACTTCATCAGGTCGAAGGGGGTGATCTCCACGAACACGTTCAGCACGTCGGGGGGCGCGGGGCCGACGGCGATGCCGTGCCAGGGATGCGGCCGGAAGGGACTGGCCGGGCCGGCGGGCGGCACGGCCTTCTTCGCGGGTCGTGCGGGCTTTGACGCTTTGGCCATCATGCTTCTCCGTTCACCATCGCCTGCCTGAAACGTCGGCTCCCTATCAATAGACGGCCAAAGCGCGCCCGCCGCCAGTGGACGGTGGTGGGAAATTGGCCATCGCGGCGTCGGCGGGGCACCCCTTCGGCGGAATGCGCGGCCTATCCTCGGGCACTCCCTGCCGAGGCGCCCCGTGATCTCAGGTCACACGCTCCGTTCCATCGCCGCGCTGAACGACCTCCCCCTGCTGGTCGCCGAGCTCGGACACGAGCCACGTTGGGAGCCCTTCGACTCCCGTGTCCTCGACCTCGGGCGTCGAACCGACCCACCGCCAGAGGCGGCGATCGTCGGGTGTCTTGGCGGCTTCACCTGGTACGCCGTCGCGGCAGCGGACCCGGCCCGTCTGGCACCGCGAGTCGCGCGACGGCTCGCGGACCGGGGAAAGGTCTGTGGGGTCTTTGGCTTGAACGCGGAGTCCCGGCGCCTCGCAGTGTCGGTGGCGTTCGACGGCGCGCCAGTGCTCGAGTTGCATCTCGACCGCCCGACCCGGTTGGCGACGAGCTGCCTCGCGCGGCTCGGCGCGGCCGGACCTGGAGGGGCGCTGGCCACCGCGGCACGCACGGCCCAGGCCCTGTCCGGCGCCGGGCTCGGTCGGCAGTTCTTCGCCGCATTTCGGGCCACCCTCGATCGCTTCATCGCGGCCCTGCCACGACCCATCCCTGAGCGATTCCGGCACGAGCTTGCGTTGCTCCAACTGACGCGGGTGCTCTTCCTGTATTTCGTCCAGGCCAAGGGCTGGCTCGACGGCTCCGAACGATTCCTCCCGGCCCGGGTCGATGACTGCCTGTTCCGCAGGCGCCGGATTCACCGTGACCTGCTCCTGCCGCTCTTTTTCGGCACGCTCAACCGGCCAGTCGCGGACCGACGGGGCGTTGCGAGCGCCTTCGGGCGCATCCCGTTCCTCAATGGCGGGCTCTTCGAGCCCCATCCGCTCGAGCGCCGGTACCACCCCGACCTTCCCGACCCCGTCTGGCGGGACGCCTTCGACACACTCTTCGAGCGATACCATTTCACGGCGGGGGAGGCCGGCCCCGGGAGCATCGCGCCCGAGATGCTGGGGCGAGTCTTTGAAGGCGTCATGGAGCCCCGCGCCCGCAAGGGAAGCGGCACCTACTACACGCCGGCCGCGGTGGTGCGCACGTTGATTGACGCGGCACTCGCGGGGTACATCGCCGGACGACTTGGGCTGACCGATGATGCCGCACTGGCCCGCCTTGAGGCCGGCGACCAGCCCGCCCTCGATGCCCTGCGCGAGATCTCGATCCTCGACCCTGCGGTCGGCTCTGGGGCGTTCCTGCTGGGAGCGCTGGAACGCGTGACAGCGTTCCACACCGCCGGGGGGATCGAACCCGACCTCCGCCGGATCGTCGCGCGGAACTTGTACGGCGTCGACTTGAATCCGTCCGCAGTGCGCATCGCCGAACTACGGCTCTGGCTGGCGGTGATCGACGGCGAGCGCGACGGGTCGCCGGAGCGAGTGGCGCCCCTGCCCAACCTCGATGCCGTTGTCCGTCAGGGCGACAGCCTGGCCGATCCGCTCCGGCTCATGCTCCGCCACCCCGTGCGCGCGCCCAGACACGCCACCGCGCTTGCGGCCGCTCGGCGCGCGGCCGCCGAGGCGAGCGGCGACGCCAAACGCGAGGCGCTTCGCCTCCTTCGTCGGCTGGAACTGGACACGGCCGCCGAGCGGCTGGACGCGGCCATAGAAGACCGCGGCCGCCGCGCCCGCGCCATTCTCGTCTCGGCCCGCGACCCGACCCTGTTCGGAGACCGCCGCGGCCTGGACGCGCATACGCGCACGGCGCTGCGAACGGTCCGGGGGGAACTTCACGCCCTGCGGAGCGCGCGGCGGCGCCTGCGCGACGAAGAAGCCTCCCCCGCTTTCGATTTCGACACCCATTTCGGGGATGTGCTCTCCCGCGGCGGCTTCGACCTCGTGGTGGGCAACCCGCCGTGGGTGCGCGCCGAGTCGCTCGCGCCGTCCCTTCGCCACCAGCTGCGGGAGCGGTTCCACTGGTGGCGCGCGGGCGCGGGGCCGGGATACCGGCACCAGCCGGACCTTTCCGTCGCCTTCCTGGAGCGCGGGTGGGAGCTGACCCGTCCGGGTGGTGTGCTCGCCATGCTCCTGCCCGCCAAACTCGCCACCGCCGCGTACGGCGAGGCGGCGCGAAGCGGCCTCGAAGCGCAGGGAACCGTCCTCGCGCTCGCCGATCTCACAGACTTGCCCGATGCCAGCTTCGATGCGGTGACGTATCCACTGGCGATCGTAGTGCGTGCGGCCCCCGCGCCGCCTGGACACCGGATGCGCATCGAGCTCGATCCCCGCACGGTGGAGCGGCGAGAGCTCCCCGCGGCGCCCGGTGCGCCATGGATCGCCAGGAAAGGCGACGTCAACCAGGTCCTGGGCCGCCTTGCCCGGATGTCCACGCTCGCAGGTGCGGTGCACGTCCAGCTCGGCGTCAAGACGGGCGCTAATCACCTGTTCCTGGCGCCGCCCTCCGACGTCGAGCCCGGGCTAATCCGGCCTGCATTGCGCGGGCGCGACGTCCGCGCGTTCCACGCGACGCCGTCGGGTCGCATCATCTGGACGCACGACTCCTCCGGCGAGGTTCTCCCATCCCTCCCGCCCGGAGCCTCAAGCCATTTCACGCGGCACGGCGAAGCGCTGCGACGGCGCGCCGATCATACCGGGGCAGCACCATGGATGCTGTTCCGTGCCTCGGCCGGCCGCCCCGTCCCCAGGGTGATCTGGCCCGATCTTGCCAGCCGACTCGAGGCGGCCTGCCTGACCACCGATGAAGAGGGTCAGTGGGTGCCACTCAATACCTGCTACGTGGTCCTCTGCCGCCTGCCGACCATGGCGCAGTCCCTCAGTGCGTGGCTCAACTCGACCTGGATCCGTGCCGCGGCGCGGGCCACCGCCGACCCGGCAAGCGGCGGCTACGCCCGCTTCAACGCGCGGGTGGTCGGGAGCGTGCCGCTCCCATCCGGCGTGCTGCACGACTCTCGATTCACTGACTTGGCCGTCCGCGCAGCCGGGGGCGAAGCCATCCAGGAGGAGCTCGATGCGCTCGTGGGAGACTGCCTCAATCTTTGCGCGCGGGATCGAAGGGCGCTCGCCGAAGTGGTGGGCCTGGGCGCCGCGCGTCGTCGCTGAAGCGCTGCATCCGGTCAGGGATCCCCTGTCGGGGCTTCTCTTGGCGGGTCCTGCCGCACCGCCGGCCGAGGTCGCCAGGGCCATCGCGGGGGCGCTCGCCCCGAGGCGCGCTCCCGACACGCCACCGCCATGGCTGGATCAAGTGCAGGCCGATGCCTTCCGGCTGTTGCTCGCCACGCTCCGGTGTCACGGGGCTGTGCTCTGCGCCGATCCTGTCGGGACGGGGAAGACGTACACCGCCCTCGCCATCGCGCGGGCCTTCGGGCCCGAGCCACCGGCATGCCTCGTTCCGGCCCCGCTGGTGTCTCAGTGGCAGGCAACGGCGGCCCGATTGGGCATTCCGGCTGTCGTCTGGTCGCACGCGCGTCTGTCGCGTGGTCGGCTTCCGCCGGGGTCGCCCACCCTGGTCATCGTGGACGAGTCGCATCACTTTCGCCACCCCGGGATTCGCCGGTACCGCACGCTCGCCCCCTGGCTCGTCGGCCGGCACGTGCTCCTCCTCAGCGCCACGCCCGTCGTCAATTCCCCGGTCGATCTCTACCACCAGCTTCACCTCGGCTTGCGCGACGACGCGCTGGCATTCGACGGCGCCTCGTCGCTGCGAGCTGCGTTCGACCTCGGGCAGGCCCCCCGCGCTCTCGGACGGTTCGTCATCCAGCGGATGGACTCGTCAGCCGGCCCCGCAATCAAGGAGGCCGCGGAGTTCGTTTCGAGCGGCGCCGAGATCGCCCTCCCTGGGGTCGATCGACTCGTGCTGTCCACGAACGGTGGTGTCGCATCCCTGATCCGGTCGGTGCTGCTTCGAGCTGCGGCCTCGAGCGCCGCCGCCCTCCTCGCGACGCTGCGCCGGTACCGACACCTTCTGCTCCACGCACAGGACGCGCTTCGATCAGGTCAGCAGTTCAATCGGAGGACACTTCGGCAGTTCACGGCAGGCGCGGACCAGCAGCTCCTGCTCTGGGGGCTCCTGCCGATGGACGCCACGGGAAGCGAACTCCACCTGGAGGACCTCCCCGCCATTGAGGGGCTCATCGACAGCACCGCGCACCTGGCGGGGCGGCCGGACGCGAAAGCCGACCGCCTGATCGAGCTGCTGCACGACGGCGTTCGGACGCTGGTGTTCGTGTCGGCTCGGGAAACCGTGACCTACCTCCGATGCCAGGTCCCCGATCGGTGGCTGGGGTGGTGCACGGGACAGCGGGCCGGCATCGGTTCCACAACGCTTCCCCGACGAGACGTCCTGTCATGGTTCCGCCCGGGAGGGACCGATGACCCATCGGGTGTGCCAGGTATTCCTCGAACCCTGATCACCACGGACGTGGCCGCCGAAGGGCTCGACCTCCAGGCGGCGGGGCGAGTGGTGCACTATGACCTCCCGTGGACGGACGTGCGGCTGGCCCAACGGAACGGGCGGGCCGCCCGGCGAGGAGCGGAGCGGGCCGAAATCGAGATTGTCCGGTTTCACCCTGCCGCTGCGATCGAGTCCCGGTTTCGCCAGCTGGAGCTCCTGGCCCGAAAGGCAGGCCTTCCCGGCCAGTGTGGTCTCGGGGAGCGGGGGCGGCTCGAGTGGCGTTGGCGCCGGGAAATATCCGACCGTATGCCCGGGGCGAAGGTACGAGGCATCAGCGCCGTCCGATCGGGGCGCAGGGGCGCCCTCGCTGGGCTCGCGCTCGAGCGCAACGGCGACTGCGTGGTGTCGACCGTGTTGTGGCGGGATGGAGACGGCGAATGGATCGAGGATCCAAGACTGGTCGAGCTCCTGCTCGCCGAGTTGGAGCATGCCGAGGCGGTGGACCCTCCTTCGGGAAGCGCCCTCGATGCACTGCTCCTTTCGCTCGTACCATCCTGCCGGGCGTTGTTGCGCGAGTCCTCCGCATATCGAATCGCCGGCGCACCCGCGTGCTTCGCTGGCCAACGGCTCGCCCGGCGGCTACGCCGGCTTGCGACGGATGCCGCGCGTGCCCGGGCGGCTGACACGCTTGTCCTGCTCGAGCGTGCGCTGGGTTTCTGCACCGGCGGCCACACGGCGGGCGAGGAACTCCTGACCGAGGCGCTGGAAGTCCTCGATGACGCCGAGTTGATGGCACGCCTCCCCTCCTTGCCGGCACCAACCCCGGCGCGAGCGCCGCTGCAGCCCCTGCTTACCGGCCTGATCATCTT
>DAOMFQ010000048.1:0-13186 GCA_035429905.1 Gemmatimonadales bacterium | reverse complement strand
TTCCTGTCGGCCATGCGGCAAATGCAGAAGCTGGGGCCGCTCAAGAACGTGCTGGGCATGCTGCCGGGCGTCAACGCCCAGATGCTCAAGCAGGTCAACGCGGACGACCACCGGCTGAGGCACGTCGAGGCCATCGTGCTCTCGATGACGCCGAGGGAACGGCAGGATCCGGACTTGATCAACGGCTCGCGGCGCGCGCGGATTGCGCGGGGCAGCGGCCGGACGGTCCAGGAAGTCAATCAGTTGCTGGCGCAGTTCAAGCAGATGCAGAAGTTCATGAAGTCGGCAGGCAAACCCGGCGCCCGGCTGCCCTTCGGGCGCGGGTTTCCCGGCTGAGCACGCAACCCAAGGGATCGATCCATGGCAACTCGCATTCGTCTCCGTCGTGTCGGGCGGAAGAAGCTCCCGCTGTACCGGATCGTGGTCGCCGAGAAGACGGCGCCGCGTGACGGCCGGTTCATCGACGTGATCGGCACCTACTCGCCGAAGGCCAAGGCGGTGGCGGACCAGATCACCGTTGACACGGACAAGGCGCGCGCCTGGCTGGCCAAGGGCGCCACGGCCTCGGAAACGGTCAACTCGCTGCTCCGGAAGGCCGGGCTCTTCAAGCAGCCAGCGGCCTGATGACGGACGGCGCCCGCCACATCGTGGTCGGGCGGTTCCGCAGGCCGCACGGACTGAAGGGGGAGTGCACCATCTTCCCGCTGACCGACGACCCGGCACGGGTCTTCGCGGCGGGGCGGGCACTCGGGGTGGTGGATCTCGCGGGGGAGGTCGTCGGCCCGCCGCTCACGGTCGAGCGGAGCCGGGCGTACCACCGCGAGTGGCTGTTGAAGTTCGCCGGGATCGAGCACCGGGACGGGCTGACGCCCTACCGGAACGGGTTTCTGGCCGTGCCGGCCTCCGACGCGACGCCGCTGGCCGAGGGGGAGGTCTACCTCCACGAGCTCGACGGGTTCGCCGTGCGGCTCGGAGACGGCACCCCGGTCGGGCTGGTCACCGGGCACTACGAAATGCCGAACGGCCTGGTCATCGAGATCCAGGGGCCCAAGCGGGAATTCCTGCTGCCGTACCGGAAGGAATTCGTGCTCCAGGTGGACCGTGGCGCGCGGCGGCTGGTGATTGCGCCGCCGGACGGGTTGCTCGATGAGTGAGCCGATCCGCATCAACGTGGTCACGCTGTTTCCCGAGGTGTTCGGCCCCTGGCTCGAGGCATCGATCCTCGGGCGGGCACGGGCGGAAGGGCGGGTCGAGTTCCGGCTGGTGCAACTCCGGGACTTCACCCACGACCGGCACCACACCGTGGACGACTACGCCTTCGGCGGCGGCGCCGGAATGGTGCTCAAGCCGGAGCCGTTCTTCGAGGCGGTGGAGTCGCTGGGGCCGCCGGCCGGGCCGGTGGTGCTCTTGTCGGCGCGGGGGCGGCGTTTCGCCCACGCCGACGCGGTGCGGTGGTCGCTGGGGCGGGAGCTCACGCTGCTCTGCGGGCACTACAAGGACGTGGACGAGCGGGTGGCCGAGCACCTGGCCACCGACGAGGTCTCCCTGGGCGACTTCGTGCTCACCGGGGGCGAGCCGGCGGCGCTCTGTGTGCTCGATGCCGTGGTGCGGCTCCTGCCGGGCGCGCTCGGCGACCATGAGTCGGCCAGTTCGGACTCGCACTACGACGGGCTCCTGAGCCCGCCCAGCTACACCCGGCCGCCGGAATACCGGGGCCACGCAGTGCCGGAGGTGTTGCGCTCCGGCGACCACGCCCGGATCGCCGCGTGGCGGCAGGAACAGGCGGAACGATTGACCCGCGAACGGCGGCCGGATCTCTGGCAGGCCCACCTCGCGTCGGAAGACTAGCGACACGATGCCGAACAGGACCCACGGGGTCCGCACTCAGGAGAAGACGATGGAACGGTTGGATGCGTTGTCGCGCGGGACCCCGCGCACCGATCTCCCCGCGTTCGACGCCGGGGACACCGTGCGCGTGATGGTGCGCGTCCGCGAAGGCGACAAGGAGCGGCTGCAGGCGTTCGAGGGCATCGTCATCTCCAAGCGGGGCGGCGGGGCCAGCGAGAACTTCACCGTCCGGAAGGTCTCGGCGGGTGTGGGCGTGGAGCGCATCTTCCCGGTGCAGAGCCCGACCATCGCGTCGATCGAGATGGTGCGGCGCGGCCGCGTGCGGCGGGCCAAGCTGTACTACCTCCGCGCGCTGAGCGGCAAAGCGGCGCGCATCAAGGAGCAGCGCGAGAACTAGTCCGGTGCCGTCGCTCCGTCCCACGCTGGCCCGTGAGGTGGCCGTCTGGGCGGAGGGGCGGCTGCTGGTGGGTGTGGATGAAGCAGGCCGCGGTCCCCTGGCTGGTCCAGTGGTGGCCGCGGCCGTCGTGTTTCCCGCCGGGTCCCCAATGCTGGAGGGCGTCCGGGACAGCAAGACGATCCCTGCGGGGCGACGCGAGGAGTTGGCTCCCCGCATTCGCGCCGCGGCGGTTGCCGTCGGCGTGGCGGCCGCGTCGGTCCGGGAAATCGACGAGCTCAACATCCGCGTAGCCACGGCCCTCGCCATGCACCGCGCGGTGCGCCGGCTGCTGGTGGGGCTCCCCGCGTTCCCGCCTCCCCGCGTGCTGATCGACGGCTTGCGGGTTCCGGAGCTGGGCTACGAGCACGAGGCCCTCGTCGATGGCGACGCACATTGCCACAGCATCGCGGCCGCGGGGATTGTCGCCAAGACGGTGCGGGACCGCCTCATGCGCCAGCTGTCGGGGCGGCACGGCGACTACGGGTGGGAACGGAACTGCGGCTACGGCAGCGCGGAACACCTCGCCGCCATCGAGGTCCACGGGCCAACGGCGCACCACCGGCGCAGCTTTCGGCCGGTCAGCGGGATGGGTCTCCCTACTTGGCCTGCCAGAACGCCTTGTCCTGACTCGAGAAGTCCGACGGCACGTAGCTGATCTGCGGGCTCACCGTCAGGACCTGCGTTTCCATCCGCTCAACCGACGCCGAAAACTGGGCTGTGATGGCCGCGGGCGATGGAATCCTGGAGCCGACGGCGGCCATGGAGGACAGATCCGCGTCGATGGTCGCGTACGACTGCATCGGCATGATCAGGAAGAACGAGGGCCCCGCGCCCCCCGCCACGGCCTGGTAGGTGACCCAGGGGGCACTGACCCCCGCGGCGGTGTACGCCGCCGCGTACGCCTTCATCACCGCGTTGAACGCCTCGTCCTGGCCCGGACGGACGCTGAAGGTGGTGACCCAGAAATGCCGGGTCTCCGGCTCGATGAACATCGGCTGGTGGCTCAGATCGGCACGGTAGCTGGCCAGGGTCGTCTGGACCTCCACCACCCAGGTCGCCTCCCGCGTCATGAGCGTGTCGAGCTGCTTGGTGAGCGACTTGTCGCCCTGGTAGACCTGGTCGAGCTGCTCGAGCGCCGCGAAGCTCTCGGCCCCGCCGAAGAACCAGAATTGCGGCGCGCCGGAGGCGCCCACGGCACCCACATAACTGTAGGGCACCTTCTTCGCGCGAAGCGCCGACACCCAGGCCTTCTCGTTGGCGAGGTGGGCGGCGGATGTCCCGAATCGAGCGGTCTCCCGCACGATCCGGATGGCGGGCGGCGGCGTCGGGCTGAGCCAGGCACTCTGGGCGGAGAGGGCCACGGGGCCGGAGAGAAGCACCAGCGACGTGACGAGGGCGGGGAGGCGGGGAAGCATGCGATGCTCCACGGACGGGATTGGCATCAACCTACGGCCGGTCCGGGCGCAGGCAAGCCCTTGAATCCCGCCCGGGCGAGTGCAAGGTTTCACGTGGCAGGGGGGCGTAGCTCAACTGGTAGAGCAACGGGCTTTTAACCCGTAGGTTCTGGGTTCGAGACCCAGCGCCCTCATGGTATCCCACCCGAACGGCCGACACCCGCATCCCCTGGCTCCATGCAGCTCTCCTGGGCGTTCCTCTATCTCCTCAGCGAGTGGGCCGTCCGGCTCGTGATGCTGGTCTACGTCCCGCAGCGGCGAAGCCCGGCGGCCGCGCGCACCTGGCTGCTCTTCATTTTCCTGTTGCCCTGGCCCGGTTTGCTGCTCTATGCGGCGATCGGTCGGATCAAGTACCCGGCCTGGCGGCTGGCGCGCCAGCGGGAGGTGTCCCGGATCATCCGGGACTGGCAGGGTACTCACCCGATTCCGCCCGAGGCGGCGGCGCCTCCCGGCAGCGTCACGGCGCTGGTCCAGAATCTGGGGGACTTCCGTGCCCTGGGCGGCAACACCGTCGAGATCCTTCCGGACTACGATGCCTCCATCGCGCGGCTCGTGGCGGACATCGACAGCGCGACCGACCACGTGCACCTCCTGTATTACATCTTCGCCGACGACGACCGGGGCGGCCGCGTGGTCCAGGCTCTGCTCCGGGCCCGGGGTCGCGGCGTCGAGTGCCGGGTGCTGGTGGACGCCGTGGGGTCGCGCCAGTTCGCGCTGCCCGCCCTGCTCCAGAAGTTCCGCACCGCCGGCATCCCGGCCCACGAGGCGCTCCCGGCCGGGATGTTTCGCCGGAATGCGGCCCGGTTCGACCTGCGCAACCACCGGAAGATCGCCGTGATTGACAACCGGGTGGGTTTCACCGGGTCGCAGAACCTGGTCAATCCCGGGTTCGTGCGCGGCTTTCCCAACGAGGAACTCGTCGCGCGGGTCGAGGGCCCGGTGGTGCTCCAGCTGCAGGCCGTCTTCCTGCAGGACTGGTACTTCGAGACCGGCGACCTGCCAGCGGATCCGGATGCGTTCGCGATCCCCGAGCGCGCCGGGGGGATGCACGCGCAAGTGCTCCCGAGCGGGCCCGGGTACGAGCGCGAGAACGCCCAGGTCCTCCTGGTCCACCTGTTCCACCGTGCCGAGCGGCGCATCGTCATCACCACCCCGTACTTCGTGCCCGACGAGCCCTTCCTCCAGGCCCTGCGTACCGCCGTCCGCCGTGGCGTCGAGGTGCACCTGGTGGTGGCCAATCCGGTGGACAAGTGGGTCATGGCGCTGGCCCAGCGGTCCTACTTTGACGGGCTCCTGGCCGCGGGCGTTCAGATCCACCTCTACCGACCCCATTTCCTCCACGCCAAGCACGTGACGGTGGACGAGGACCTGGCCATCGTCGGCTCCGTCAACATGGACATTCGTTCCTTCGCGCTGAACGCCGAGGTCGCGCTCCTGGTGTACGACCCGGTGGTGGTGCGGGACATGCGCGCCGTCCAGGAGAAGTACATCGCCGAGTCCATCACGTTGACCAGCGAGGAGTGGGCCCGGCGGCCCTGGTGGATCAAAGTGGCGCAGAATACGGCGCGGCTGGGCGATTCGCTCCTCTGACCTTTCGAGTTACCTTTCGCGCTCGGTTCGGCGACTCATCCTCCAGCCAGCCCGGTCCCCATGAGCCTCATCTGGATCAACGGACAATGGCATGACCGCGACACCGCCACGGTCTCTGTCTACGACCACGGCCTCCTCTACGGCGACGGGGTCTTCGAGGGGATGCGGGTGTACGGGGGGCGGACCTTCCGGCTGCAGGAGCACCTGGACCGTCTCTACGACTCCGCCCAGGCCATCTGGATCACGGTGCCGATGTCGAAGGACGACATGGCCCGCGTCACGGAGGAGGGCATTGCCCGGGCGAAGATCACGGAGGGATACCTCCGCCACGTCGTGACCAGGGGCACCGGAGACCTCGGCCTCGACCCGCGGAGCTGCGCCCGTCCTACTGTCTTCATCATCTTCGACACGATCCGGATCTGGCCGGCCGAGCGGTACGAGAAGGGGCTGGCCATGATCAGCGCCGGCACGCCCATGCCGGATCGCGAGTCGCTGTCGCCCCGGGTGAAGTCGCTCAACTACCTGCCCCACATCATGGCCAAGCTCGAGGGCATCCACGCCCAGATGGACGAGGTGCTGATGCTGGACCGGGGCGGGTACGTGGCCGAGGCGTCGGGAATGAACGTGTTCATCGTGAAGCGGGGGGTGGTCACGACGCCGCCAGCCTGGACGGGGGTCCTCCGCGGCGTCACCCGCGACATCGTGCTGGGGCTCGCGGCAGACGCCGGCCTCGCCGCGCGGGAGGAGCCGATCAATCGCTTCGACGTGTACACCGCCGACGAGGCGTTCCTGACCGGGACGGCGGCGGAAATCGCGCCGATTCGTTCCCTCGACGGCCGCCAGATCGGCGCCGGCCCCGTCGGGCCGGTCACGCGGGCCCTCATGGACCGCTTCCGCGCGCTCACCCGCGGGTGAGGCGCCGCCCTTGACCCCGCTCTCCGGCGCGTCCCATATTCGCCGGAGCCCCCGAACCGGAGCCTGCATGTCCTGGCGCGTCGTCGAACACGGCGACACCACGTGGAAGGTCTCGTTCGCCGCCGAGCGCACGGCCAACACCGCCTGCTGGCGGCTGGTCCTGTCGTTTCGCGCGGCGGGGCCCGACACCCGTTCGTTCTGGGCCACCTATCCCCTGGAGTCCACGTCGCGCTCGGCGCTCTACAACCAGGCCGACCGCATTCCCGCCGACCGGCTGGCGGCCATCCTGTCTGAGCATCTCGGCTGAGCGGGGCACCCCCATGACCCAGGTTTCCTTCCAGGATCTCCGCCGGATCTCGGACTCGCTCGCCGCGCTGCGCGGCAAGGCGCTCGCGGCGGCGGTCATGCGCTCCGACCTTCGCCAGCTTCGGCTGGAAACGGAGGACGGGCTCATGATGGTGGTCACGGTGGAGCTGGACGAGGCCGGACGGCCCCGCCTCGAGGTGGACGTCGTGCGGCAGCCGGAAGAGCCGGGTCGCCAGCTCGAGGTCCGCTTCGACGCGGTCTAGCGCCTGACCGGCAGGCCCCCCCGCACCGCTTCGGCCCCGATCTTGCCCTGCAGTCCCGGGGGATTTTGCCCGAGGCCGCGACACTCTCAAGAGAGTACATGCCCGACACCCATCCGCGCTTGCGATTCGCCGAGTTCCGCCTGGAGCGCCTGCCGAGCGGACGCTGCAGCGCGTGGGTCGTGCTCAGCGGGCCGGGCGGCACGCGCTACGAGGGCGGCGCCGAGGGGCTGTCGTCGCAGGCCGGGGAGCTCCGGTGCGCGGCCCAGGCCTGCGTCAGTGCGCTGACCCAGTCGGTACAGGGGGAGTTGAGTTTCGAGTGCCTGGGCGTGAAGGCCATCCGCGCCTTCGACGCCACCGTGGTCATCGTGTCGCTGGCCACGAGCGGAGAGGGGGTGCCGAAGCGCGTCGTCGGCTCGGTGCTGACCGAAGAAGATCCCACCCGGGCCGCGGCCCTCGCGGTCCTGAACGCCACCAACCGCCTGCTCGGAAACCGGTACTTCGTCGAGTAGCTGGGTGCGACTGCCGCCCCGGCCAGGGCATCCTCCCAACGGTCCCGGTGTGGCCTTGGGGCTACCTGCACGATGCAGGGCGGTTCGCAGGGCGGGTCGGCGATCGAAAAATCGACTTCCCAGTCATCATTTAAAATGTTGCAAATAAACAGCTTACGCCAGTCGGTTGTTCCGGGCCGGCTGGCGGCATAGCTTTGGCTCCAGAATCATCAGGGTTGTCCGTTCCATTTTGAGTCCCGCCCGCCGGGCGGAACGCCGGACCTTGTCATTCCTGGGAGCGCCTTCGAGTGAATCGTCCGATCCTGTTCGTCCTTGCTGCCCTGTCCGCAAGCTGCGGCAAGGCGCCGGCCCCCGCAAACGCTCCCGCCCCTGTGGCGGCAGCCGCGGCGGTGCCGTCGGCACAGGGACCGGCCGAACCGATCACCACGACCGCGGCGACTTCCACCTCCAGGTCCTCGCTTGCGGCCCTCCCGCCTGCCGTTGTCGTGCTCGATGCGGACAGCCTGGCCATCGACCTCGCCGCGGCGGACTCCGCCGCCGACGCCGCGGCGCTGGCCGCGCTCGACGTGGCGCGCCCTGACTCGGTGGTCGAGAGCGGCCCGGTCCACGGGAGCGGCGGAGCGGACAACCTCGATGTCGTGACCTCCTGGGACATCGATGTCGAGACCTACGTGTCACACGAGCGGGTGCAGTACTACCTGGACTTCTTCCAGGGTCCTGGCCGAGAGCGGATGACGATCTGGCTGGCCAGGATGCCCCGATACGAGGCGATGATTCGCCAGCAGCTCGTGGCGAATGGTGTGCCGGCCGACATGGTGTACCTCGCGCTCATCGAGAGCGGGTATTCGAACACTGCGGTGAGCCGCGCCCGCGCCACCGGCATGTGGCAGTTCATGAAGGGCACCGGCCGCATGTACGGGCTGCAGGTCAACACCTACGTGGACGACCGCCGCGATCCCGTCAAGTCGACGGCCGCGGCCGCCCGCCACCTGAACGACCTCCAGGACCGCTTCGGCTCGATCTACCTGGCGGCCGCGGCATACAATGCAGGCGCCGGCAAGGTGTCGCGCGGCCTCCGCGGGCTCCCCGCCGGCGATGCCGACGTCATCGACGAGGCGGCAGACGAGGACTCGATCAACAACGACGCCGAGTTCTTCCGGCTGTACGACACCCGCTACCTCCGGCGCGAAACCAAGGACTACGTCCCGAAGCTGATCGCCGCCGCGCTGATCGCGAAGGAGCCGACCAAGTACGGGTTCCCGGCACCGCCGCAGGTGGCGCCCTTCGCCTACGACTCGATCGTGGTGCCCTCGCAGACCGGCCTCGACGTGATCGCGAGGATGTCCGGGGCCACCTTTGCCGAAATCCGCGAGCTCAACCCGCAGTACATCCGGCTGGTGACGCCCCCGGGCAAGTCCGCGGTGGTCCGGGTGCCGGTGGGCGCGGGCGAGCGTACGGCCGCGGCCTACGCCGTACTCCCGGCGTCGCAGCGGATCTCCTACGAGACGCACGTCGTGCGGAGCGGGGAAACGCTCTCGGGAATCGCCAAGAAGTACCGCGTCAGCACTGCGGAAGTGCGGGACGCCAACCCGAAGATCCCGAAATCGGGCATGCTGCGGGTCGGCCAGCGGCTGATCATCCCCACCAACGGGTACTCGCCCGAAGTGCGCGCCGCCGTCGCGGCCACCCAGGGCTCCACCCACGCGCCAGCGCGCAACGCGCGGACCTACACCGTCCGCCGCGGCGACACGCTGTCCGGCATCGCGGAGCGCTACGGGACGACCACCGCGGCCCTGAAGCGGCTCAACGGCCTGTCCAGCAACCGGATCGTGGTCGGCCAGAAGCTCCGCCTCCGCGGCTCCGGCGCCAACGCCTGAGGCGGCTGCTCCCTCCCCGATGACGGCCCGCCGCCGCGTGGGCGCCTGGCTCGCCATCTGGGCCGGGATGGTGGTCCTCCTCGTCGTCATCGGCGGCGCCACGCGCCTGACCGAATCCGGTCTCTCCATTACCGAGTGGAAACCCGTCACCGGCGTCCTCCCCCCGCTCGACCGAGCCGCGTGGGACGCCGAGTTCGCGCGCTACCAGCAGATCCCCGAGTACCAGCAGTTCAACCGCGGGATGTCGCTGGCCCAATTCCAGGTCATTTACCTCTGGGAATTCACCCACCGCCTCTGGGCGCGGCTGGTCGGCCTGGCATTCGCGCTGCCGCTCGTCGTCTTCCTCTGGCGACGCGAGGTGTCCGGACCGCTCGCGTGGCGCCTCGGCGGGCTCCTCGTACTCCTTGGGCTCCAGGGGGCCATGGGGTGGTACATGGTGCAGAGCGGGCTCACCCTTCGCACCGACGTGAGCCAGTACCGCCTCGCCGCGCACCTGTCGCTGGCGCTGGTGCTCTATGGAGCGGCGGTGTGGACGGCGGCGGACTTGCTCGGCGTGCGGGGTCGGGGCATCACACCAGGCATCGAGGGAGCGGGGCGACTGCGGCGGCTGACCGGCGGATTCGCGGGATTTGCCTTCCTGACGATCGTATCGGGCGCGTTCGTGGCGGGGCTCAACGCCGGTTCGGCGTGGAACACCTTCCCGCTGATGGGGGGTCGCGTCGTGCCGCCGGGCTACCTCGCGATGTCGCCCTGGTACCGGAACCTCTTCGAGAACGTGACGGCGGTGCAGTTCCACCACCGACTGCTGGGCCTTGGCGTGGTGGTGTCGGCCATCCTGCTCTGGCGGGCCAGCCGTCGCGTCGAACTCACCACCCATGGACGGAGCGCCTTTGCCGCCCTGCCGCTGGTGGCCCTCCTGCAGGTGACACTGGGAATCTCCACCCTCCTGCTCCGGGTGCCGGTGGTGGTCGCGGTGCTGCACCAATTGGGTGCCGTGCTGGTGCTCACCGCCGGCCTGCTGGCGCTGGCCGCGGTCCAAACGACGAACGGCCGGCAGCGTGCGCCGGCCGTCGTCGAATCGGGTGCTTCCCGCGCGATCAGTTCAGGCTGACCGGCACGTTGGCGTTCCGCGGGTCGCCCCGCAGGACCTTCCCCGCATAGCCGTTCGCCGGGTCGCCACCCTGGGCCAGGATCCTGGCCACGGTGCCCGGGCCGCGGTTGTAGGCCACCAACGCGTGCTGCACGTTGCCGTCGAACTGCTCCAGCAGGTCCTTCAGGAACCGGAACCCGATGCGCAGGTTCAGCTCGCGCTCCTGCAACCGGGCCTCGGTGACCCCCGGCACGTAGAACCGCGCCGTGGCGAGCCGGAGCTGGGTGAGACCGATGGCGTCCTTGGGGCTCCGGGCTGTCTGCTTGAAATTGCTCTCCACGTGCACCAGCCGGAACGCCATGGCCGGGTCGATGCCTTCGCTCAGTGAAATATCGTAGATCGCGGCGCTGAGATCGGCCGGGATTCTGTAGCGTGTCGAGTACTGCTGGATGGCGTTGGCCCGCTCGAGCTGAAGCTTCAGCACGGCGTTCTCGCCCCGGGCGGCTTCCAGCCGACCGGCCATCTCCCGGATTTCCCGCGACACGAACTCCGCCGACGGGGAGGGCGCCGAGTCATCGGCACCGGCTCGCCGCGGCCAGCCGGCAAGCGCGCTCACCAGCACGGCGGCGCCGAGGAGCACCCCACCCCGCAGGAACAGCCTGGGCGGTCGCGCCTCGTGTTCGTTGTGGTGGTCCGTTCGGGTCGTCAAATCGTTGGTCCTCCTCAGGGGTCCGCCGACGGGTCGGTCGCCTGGCGTGGTCATGCGCGTCGCCAGTCGCCGTGGGTCCCGCCGGTCTTGTCCAGCACCTGCACACCTTCGATCGTCATGCTGCGGTCGACCGCCTTCACCATGTCGTACACGGTCAGGCAGGCCACCGCGGCCGCGGTCAGCGCTTCCATTTCCACTCCGGTGCGTCCTTCGCACCGCACCCGCGCGGTGACCCGGACACCCGGCAACGCCGGATCCAGTTCCGCGCGCACCTCGATCAAGTCCACCGGCAGCGGATGGCAGAGGGGGATCAGCTCCCCGGTCCGCTTGGCCGCCATGGTGCCGGCCACCTCGGCCACCGTCAGGACGTCGCCCTTGGCGACCGCCTTCTCCGCCACGAGGTCGAAGGCCTCGCGCGACATCCGGACCCGTCCCTCGGCCGTGGCGCTCCGCACCGTGACCGGCTTGCCGCCGACATCCACCATCCGGGCCCGTCCCTGGTCGTCGAGGTGCGAGAGGCTCACAACACCTCCGCCAGGTCGCCGCCCAGCACCGCCAGCAGAAGCTGCGGGTTGACGTTGCCCTGCGCCGCCTCGCGCGCCTCGGTTACCAGTGCCTGGGCGGCGAGCAACGACGCAGGCTCGCGGCCCGACAGGGCCTGCGACACCGGATTCGCCGCCGCTCCACCCACCGCCTCTCGTGCCGCGTCGCCGAGTGTCGTGGCGACGGCGTCGAGCAGGTCGGTAAACTCGCCGCGCGCCGACCAGGCCGGTTGCGCCAGCGCCCGTTCGGCGGCCGGCCCCGCGCCGCCCAGCACCGCCTCCAGCCACGCCACGGCGGCCTTGCGGTGGGCCTGGCCCTGCCCGCCTTCGGCGAGGGCCGCCCCGATGGATCCCGCCGCCTGCGCCACGAGCCGCGTGAGCTCGGCGCCGGCCACCGGTGGATCGAGTTCCGAGGCCAGGAACGCCTTCACCTCGGCGTCGGTCAGCCTTCCAACACGCAACGGCACCGCGCGCGAGCGGATCGTGGGGAGGAGCCTCCCGGGATCCGCAGCCGTCAGCAGGAAGTACGTTTCCGCCGGCGGCTCCTCGAAGAGCTTCAGGAGGGCGTTGGCCGCTTCCGGGCTCGACTCCTGTGCCACCAGGCGCTCCGCCTCGCCGACGATGAACACCTTGCGCCGCCCCTCGACGGGGGTCAGCCCGGCGCGCCGGGTGATGAGGCGGGCCGTGGCCATGCCGTGCGCCGCCATCCCATCGACCGGGCCGTAGAGCGGCGTGGCCCGCCGTTCCTCCAGGGCCTCGGCGATGCTCTCCGAGGCCTCCTCGACCTGCTTGTCCGGCTCCCCGGCCTTCGGGCGGGGAATCGGGACGATCCAGTGCAGGTCCGCGTGGGTCAGCCCCAGGACCAGCCTGCAGCTCCGGCACTGCCCGCAGGGTTCCGCCGCCGGGGCCTCACAGAGGAGGAGCTGGGCGGTCCAGAGCGCCAACCGCTGCTTCCCAACCCCCTCCGGCCCCGTCACCAGAATGACCTGCGGGAGGGCGCCACTGGCTACCGCCTGCGACAAGCGGCGGCGGGCCACGGCATGGCCGGCGAGGGGCTTCAAGGTCATGGGTAGAAGGTAAGCTGGTGGCCCGGCATTGGAAGCGCCGTTCGTGTAACATCTTTTTCAACAATGACTTACGTGTGAGATTCTGTGCCAACATGGACCCCAGAACGCGCCATTCTGGCCAGTTCTTGTGTGGTGAGTGCTTACTTACTTACACAGAATTGTGAGCAACTGCTCGCATGATTTGTAACGTGCTTTCCCGTAACCAGTTCCCGGTGAGCCACCCTGTGCAACCGGATGCATTGAGTTTCGCGTGTCGGGGCCTGGCTGCCACCAGGGTTGTGTCCGATAATCGGGCATATGTTGATGTGGAAACGGGGAATCGGCGGGGATAAGTCCGTGGATGTTGGGGAAACGTGGTGCGCCCTCACCCCCAGCCCCCCTCCCTCCGGGAGGAGGGGGGACGAGGGCACAGGTCCGTGATGCGGGAACGCTACCGGGAAGCTGTGCGCCTGATTAGACTTTCCCCGCGCGCAGCCACTCGGTGGCGTGCCGATCCCGAGTAGCTCAGTTGGTTAGAGCAGCTGACTGTTAATCAGCGGGTCGGGGGTTCGAGTCCCTCCTCGGGAGCCTTGAAGGACCA
>DAOMFQ010000047.1:0-13248 GCA_035429905.1 Gemmatimonadales bacterium | reverse complement strand
ATGATCTTCGGCGGCGAGCGCTTCCATCTCGGCGCCTGCCTGGTGCTCGTCGCCATGGTCGGCTGGCGCACCCGGCAGGAGATGCTCGTGCTCCGCGAGGCCGCCGCCCGCGGCCAGGCGATCGTGCTGCTCGCCGCGCGCCTCCGCGACGAGGACGGCGCCACCCTCGAGGCGATGGCGCGGCGCGGCGGGACCGCCGGCGAAGCGGCCACGCTCATCCTGCAGGGTCGCGCCGAGCGCCAGCGGGGTCCTGGCTCACCTCCCTCGAACTGATCCTTCATGTGCTTCTTCCTGTATGTGGCGAGCCCCCTCACGCTGAGTGAGGTACGGTCCATGTTGCCGCCGGGCCTCAGCGCGGACCTGCTGTCCCCGGTCGAGCAGGCGGCGATGCGGCCGATCCATCCCGACGCGCAGACGGTCGCGCGGGTGCTCCACGGTGGATGCTCCTGCGACCTCGTGACGCAGCGGCACGGCGTGGCCAGCGAGGACGAGGCGCAGCTCCGTGCGCGCTACCGCACCATGGGATACAGCCGGGAGCGGATCATCCGGGCGCTCGAGGTGCATCGCCGCGCGCTCGAGCGGCGCGCCCAGCCGGCCGGCCACTGGCCGCGGGCCTTCGCCGCCTTCGTGGCGGAGCACGCCCGCAACGCCGGCCCCACGGTCTACTACCTTCATTTCAGTCACGACGGATTGCTCAAGGTGGCAGGCGGACCCCCACGACGGGTGTTGACCGCCGAGGTGCGGGCGTCGCCTGGTGCCTGGCTCCCCGAGGATGTTCCCGTCCTGGTGGTCCGGGACGAATTCTCGTGAAGGCCGCGCGGATGCTCGCCCGGGCGTTGCGGCTCCGGTGTCCCGCCTGCGGAGGCGGACCGGTCCTCCTGTCGTGGTTCCGGCTCGCCCCCAGCTGCCCCACCTGCGGGCTCCGCTTTGAGCGGGGGGAATCGGGCTACTGGGTCGGTTCCTACATGTTCAACATCGTCGCCTCGGAACTGCTGTTCGCCGCGCTCGGCGTCGCAGTCGTCGTGGCCACCTGGCCGCACCCGCCGTGGAACCTGATCACGATTGTCGGGGTGGCGCTGATGGTGGTGGCGCCGTTCCTCTTCCTGCCGTTCTCGAAGGTGCTCTTCCTGGCCTTCGATCTGCTCTTTCGTCCTCCGGTGGAGGCGGATTTCGCCGCCCCCACCGAGCCGGCCGCCGGCCGGCGGGCATGACCCTTCGCCCCGGAGCTGCCATGCGCCTCCACCCGTCCGCCCCTGCCGCGCTGTTCACAGTGGCCGTCGCCTGTTCGGCCTCCTCGGCGCCGGCGCCGACCTCCGCGCCGCTCCCGGTCCTCACCGCCCAGACCATCAACACCCGCCAGCTGCTGCAGGCGGTGAGCGTGGTCAACGCGAACGTGGTGTGGGTCAGCGGGCACGGCGGCACCTGGGCCCGCAGCGAGGATGGGGGAACCACCTGGACCAGCGGCGTGGTGCCGGGGGGCGATTCGCTCCAGTTCCGCGACGTCTACGCCGCGGACGCGAAGCGGGCCTGGCTCATGAGTGCGGGGAATGGGGCGGCCTCCCGGATCTATCATTCCGAGGACGGCGGCAAGAACTGGACACAGCAGTTCCGGAACGGGAACTCCAAGGCGTTCTACGACTGCATGTCCTTCTGGGACGACAAGCACGGCATCGCGCTGAGCGACGGCGTGAACGAGATCTTCCCGCTGCTCCTGACCAAGAATGGGAAGGACTGGGCCCTGCTGTCCGAAGTCGCGAGCCCGCACTCCCGTTCCGGCGAAGGGTCCTTCGCCGCGAGCGGCACCTGCATCGCGACCCGGAACGGCCGCTACGCCTGGTTCGGCACTGGCGCAGCGGCGGAGGGGCACGCGCGTGTGTTCCGCACGACCGACGCCGGCCGGACCTGGAGTTGGTCGGACACGCCGATCACGACGAGCGCGTCCGCCGGGCTCGCCACGGTGGCCTTTCGCGACCTGCTCCACGGCGTGGCGGCGGGCGGCAATATCGCGAAGCCCGACACCTTCCTGGTCAACGTGGCGGTGACCTCCGACGGCGGGGCAACCTGGGCCGCCGGAGCGATCCCCCCGTTTCCGGGCCCGGTCTACGGCGCCGCCTACGCGATGAACGGCGAGCGGCCCCTCCTGGTGGCCGTGGGGCCGAGAGGCGCGGCGGTGTCCTGGGATGATGCCCGGTCGTGGGCCCTCATCGACACGCTCAGCTACTGGAGCGTCGGGCTCGACAAGGAGGGGCGGGGATGGCTCGTCGGGCCCGGGGGCCGCGTGCGGCGGCTTGACGTACCCGCCTCCAAGTAGGCGGACGACCCACGGCCCGAGGCGGATGGCGGCTTGACGGGTGCCTGACACGAAGTGCATATGGTGGGTGCTGGTCCCCCCCAGTGCATCGGACAGGAGCCGCCATGGCGGGCCCAGCACGCCACCAGACTTCACCCCTCCTCCTGGCCGGCTCACTCCTGTGCACCGCTCCCCTGACGGCACAGGGTGCCATCACTGGCACCATTTCCGATTCCGCCACGGGCTTCCCACTCGAATTCGTCACGCTTCGGGCCGTCGATGCGGGTGGGCGCACCCGTGCAGCCACCCTCACGGACGCCCGCGGGCGCTACCGGCTGGCGCCGCTCGCCGCCGGTGCATGGACCGTGACCGTGGCGCGCATCGGGTACGCCGAGATCGAGCGGATCGGCATCCGGGTCGCCGACGGCGCGGAGGCGATCCACGATGTCGCGCTGTCGCCACGGCCGGTCCCGGCCGCGGAGGTCATCGTGACCGCCTCCCGGCAGCCCGAAATAGCCCTCACCGCGCCTGCCGCCACGTCGGTGGTTCAGCGCGACGAGATCGACCAGGAGGTCTCGGTCACCCCGATCGACTACCTGGCCGGTGAGCCGGGCATGGACGTGGCGAGCAAGGGGCTCGGCCAGCGCACCTACACCGCGCGCGGGTCGCGGAGTGCCAGCTCCGGATCGTTCCTCACCCTGACTGACGGCCGGGACATGAACCTGCCGTCCATCGGGTTCAACATTCCCTACCTGATGCCGGGCGGGTCCGCCGACGTGGACCGGATCGAGATCATGCGCGGGCCCGCCGGCGCGGCCTACGGCCCCAATACCGAGCGCGGCGTGGCCCAGGTGTTCACCCGCTCCCCGTTCGACGCCCCAGGCACGACGCTGAGTTTCGCCGCCGGCGGGCGCGACGTTCTCCAGGGCGAACTGCGCCAGGCCGGCATGGTGGGGACCAATTTCGGGTACAAGCTCACCGGCACCTACTTCAGCGGCACGGATTGGGTCTACCCCGACACGATCGCGATGGCCAAGCGGGACACCATTCTCGCTGACTCCACACAGGTGGTGGATCCCGACACACTTCTCGTTGGTGTCCGCGAGCCCGACTTCGTCCGCTACAGCCTCGGCGGACTCGCGGCGTGGCGGGCCTCGGACGGCGGCACCGTGCAGGCCGGCGCCACCTACGCGCACGCCTCCAGCGCGGTGGACCTGGAGCCCACCCTCGGCTCGATCCAGCTGGTGAACTGGGGGTTCGGCAATGTCTTTGGCGAGTACACGCGCAAGGCGGTGACGGCCCGCGTTTCGTATACCTGGAACGGGGCGGGCGATTCTTACTCGCTCTGGTACGGCAACCCGCTGGTGGACAACTCCGCGATGCTGGTGGCACAGGCCAAGGCGGGGGCCGCCCTCGCGCAGCGTGGCACGCTGCAGTACGGCGCCGACTTCCGGTACACCAATCCGAAGACGGATTCTACGATTAACGGGCGCAACGAAGAGGATGACCAGGTGGCCGAGGTGGGCGCCTTCCTGATGGCCGACCTGCCACTCGGCACCCGGTTCGAGCTCAGCGCCGCGCTCCGGGCCGATTACCACGACGTGATCGGCACGGTGGCGCTCGCGCCGCGGCTCGCCCTGGTGTACCAACCGACGCCGATGCAGGCATTCCGGCTCACCTACGGCCGCGGCTACACCACCCCGTCGCCCACCGACTTCTTCGCGGACATCCAGGTGGCGGATGATCTGGAGGGCCTGCCGTTCCAGGTCCAGATCAGCGGCATTCCGCCGGGAGGGTACCAGTTTGCCCGAAACTGCGGCGGGCTCTGCATGCGCTCGCCGTTCGACCCGGACCGGAGCGCCTTGCAACCGATTGATGCCACCGCCTACTGGGACGCCGCCGTCGAGATCCTCTACCAGCAGACAGATGGCGCCGTGGACCTGCGGGGCATTCCGGCGCCGACCTCCGCCGAGGTGGGGTCCACCCTCAAGCGGCTCGACCCGGCGGCGGGCGGCTTCGACCCGGCGCCGGTGGACCCCGCCACGATCCAGGACTACCCAACCGAGGGCCGGGAGACCACCGACGCCATCGAACTGGGTTACAAGGCGGCGCTGGGCTCAAAGTGGAGCGTCGCGGCGGATGTGGCCTACTCCTACACCCAGAACTTCTTCACCGCCTCGTACATCGGCACCCCGAACGTCTTCCTCGATGAGGCACAACTCGCCGCCTACCTGACCCCAATGTTCGGCGGCGACGCCGCGATGGCGGCCCAGGTCGCCGCCGGAATGAGCGGCATCCCGCTCGGCGTGGTAAACCCGGTCAACGCGGCCGATCCGAGTGCGCTCCTGATGCTGCGTCGGCAGGGCGGGTCGTTCTCGCGGGTGGGAGTGGACCTCGAGGTCGGGTACCTGCTGGCGGACGGGCTCACCGTGACCGGCAACTACTCCTGGGTGAACCGCGATTCGATCGGCCGGGCGGGCGGGTCAGACATGGCGGTGCTCAGCGCGCCGAGGAACAAGGGCGCGCTGGCCGTGCGCTACCGGCCCAGGGAAGGCTGGTGGGGTCTCTGGGCGCAGGGGCTCGCGGTCGAGGGTTACCCCGTGAAGTCCGGATGGTACAAGGGCAATATCCCGAGCTACGCGGTGGTCAACCTCGGTGCCCAGGTCGCGCTCCCGTCGGATCGTGGGATCACGCTCGCCGTGACCGCCACCAACCTCTTCGACAATGTCCACCAGGAGTATGTGGGGGCACCGGGCATCGGGCGGCTGGTGATGGTCCGGCTGCAGGCGGAATTCTAGCCCGGCCTCAGTCGTCGTCCCCATCGTCGTCGCCGCCGCCGCCACCGCCACCAGGCGTGCTGCCGGAAATATCCAGGATGCCGGTGGCCGGGTCGTACGCCACCGTCAGCGGAAAGAGGTTGCTGGTCTTCTGGCCTCCGGTCCAGGCACCGTTGGCGGCGAAGGTGGCCCCGTGGTTGGGGCACCGGAACCCGCTGCCCTGGATGTTCACCGTGGTCCCGGCGTGCGGACAGGTCATGGAGAAGGCCTGATACGTATCGACGCCACTGTGGTACACGGCCACCGGGGTCCCGGAGTTGCCGTCCACACGGGCGATGCCGCCGACCGGGGCCAGGGCGGGAAAGCTGTTCACGTTGATGTTGAGCGCCACCACCTGGCCGGGGCCGAACGCGCCCCCGAACACGCCGTCGCCACACGCCGAGGCGAGGACGGCCGCCACCGCGGCCAGGGTGCTCTCCGCCAGGAAGGTCCGCCGCGTCAGCGCGCGCACCCCGCATGATCCGTCGCACATGCTGCCTCCCATCCCTCGCTAGAGGGTGATCCGTGCCGCGGCCCAGCCCGCGGCGTCCTTGTCCTGCTCGTACATCACGTCGACGTTCACCACGACCGTCTCGCCTTCGCGGCGGATGGCCAGCCGATCCATGCCCCGCGTGGCCCGCCCCGAGATGAAGGTGCCGTCGGGCTGGTAGCGCGACTTGTGCTTGGGGCACTGAAAGCGCTGGTCCGCGGCGATCCACTTGAGGGCCGTGTTCTGGTGCGGGCAGGACAGGTTGAAGGCGTAGACCACGCCCTGGAACCGCACGAGGATGACCTGCTCCGCCTTGTCGATCGTGGCGCCGTCGACGGCGGGGATGGGGTAGGTCACATCGGCGCCCCGCACGCGGACGGCGCTGTGTTCCCGCACCGTCATCGCCTCGACCGCGGCGGGTGAGGCCCCGAGCGCGGCCATCGTGGCAAGGAACGATGCCGCCGCCCGCAGGAACTCCCGGCGGCCCTCCAGCTCGCAGCCCCCTCCGCACTCCGGGGCGTTCACAGGTTCACCAGCATGACGCCGGTCAGGACCGCCACCAGCCAGAACAGCGAACTGGCCGCCGCCGAGCGGCGGAGCGCCTGCCAGGCCGAGTCGGACACCTCGCCCATGGCCAGCCGGTGGCCGAGCCTCCGCAAGGCGGCACCATTTCCGAGCAGCAGCACGAGGAATCCCATCTTGATCCAGAAGACGGGCGCGGTGGCGAAGGTCTCCACGTCGGACAGAAAGAGCAGGATGCCGCTCAGGAAGGCCACGGCGAGTCCGAACAGCACGGGGGTGTGCACGGCGTTGAGTTCCGCCAGGTGCACCCGCCGGGCGTCGGGATCCGCGCCCGAGGCGCGGAATACCGTGCGGTCCGCGGCGAGCGCCAGGCCTCCGGCGAGGAGGAAGCCGCCGATGTGGCTGAACATCACGGCGTTCATGAGCAGCTTGGAATCTCCGTACGCGGTGGCCCAGGGCTCGGCAACCCGGGCGATGGATTCGACGAGAGTCATGGTTCAGTCCTTCCAGATGAGCATCATCAACCAGCTGGCGGTGGCGACGCCCATGGAGGCGATCGCCACGTTGCGGTGCTGCTCCCGTGCGTCAGGATCCGACTCCGCCTGGTCGGCCAGGGAGCCGGTGTACACGAAGCCGGCATCGGCGATGAACATCAGTGCGGAGTGGATGTAGCGCCGAGTGCGGCCCGCCGGGTCCTTCCGACTGTCCCACAGGTTCCAGGCTCCGGTGATCGTGTTGACGGCGAAGACGCCCGCGAGCAGGCCCGCCGTGGGGCCGTGGACGTTCTTGGCCCAATCCGGGGCGGCGTTGCCGTACTCCAGGATCTGGTTCCCGCTGGCGTACTGCACGGCGAAGAGCGGAAGCATCGTCCAGCTCAGCACCTGGTGGATCTTGAGCCGCGTGTGGTAGAAATCGCTGTACTCGACCGCAGTGGTTCGCTTCCGGCGCGTGGTGTCCTGCAGCTCCGCCAGGTCCCCGCCGAAACGCACTCCATCGGGAAGCAATGCCGCCGGGATCGGGACCGGGGCGATGACGGCGGCCGGCGTGGACTGCCCTGTGTCGGCAGGAATCGGTGCGCCAGTGGGCTGTGTGTGGGCCAGAGTCAGGAGGGCGAGCGCGACGACATCCTGCATTTGATCTCGTCAGAATAGGATGCGAGGTGGGATGGGCAATGCCGGTGCCAGCGGGGGAAGTAGCGCTATCTTGTTGTAGAAACTGATCTTACGTAAGTAATTCTAAACGTTCATTCAGGACCAATCGCCTCATTCCGATCCATGTTGCATCGAGGTGATACATACAACTCGATACGAGGCCGGACCAGGCAAGTGCTCGGAAGGTATGGAGTGTGGCTCGGGAGCAAGCGCACGATGTGAGCAAGCGCTCATTTCATAGCTTGGGACGCCGTAGATCAGAATAGGCTACCTGGAAGGGAGAAGTCCACAGGACCGACTTCGTTGCGTGCAGTCAGTTGGAATGGAAGATGTTAGCTTGGCATACCTAACGCTCATTGGTAGAACAAATGTGAGTGAGTATCTACTCACAGTTAATTATGTACCGAACCACCCGGGTTCAAACCATCGTCCCACCAGCACGAGCCCAACCTCTTCCAGCACCCAAATCGAGTCGGTCATCCGTCAATGTCTCGGCGAGCAGGTGCTGCACCCGGCTCATTCCGAGCGCCCTGGCTGTGTCGGGGGTCCCGGAGACCAGCACGACGCAGTGATCCTCAGGAAGGCGAGATACGGTCGGTGTCATGTCACTGAGTCGGTGCCGTCACTGGCTTAAGGTCGAAGACTGTGTCTCCCATCCGGAAGGTCAGCTTGGCCGGGCGACCGCCGCGTCCGGGAGTTACGGTGAGAGTGGCAGCAGTGCTGCCGAGGGCAAATTCCGAACTCGAAATCGGGATCAGCGCCTGTTTCCGGTTGCCGGGGAGCATGAATTCGAGGCCGGAGCCCGTTCGGGCAATCGAGAACACGGATCCATCATCATCCTGGTACCGACCCGCCACGGCCTCGAGTGCCGATGCGGGGACTGCGATGGCGACCGGTAGGGGCGGCGCGGCCGGCGGGGGCCCCTCCGGCAGCTCCCGAACCCAGATGTTCCGGTACCGGACCGGGTTTCCGTGGTCCTGCAGGGCGATCGGCCCCCGACCGGAGTCCGCCACGTACCGATCGGCCTGCAGCCAGTCGGTGGGACCCCAGAGTGCCACGTTGTCCTGGATCAGGACGCCGTTCTGGAAGGCCGTCATCCGCGCCGGGGACAGGAGAGCTCCCGCGGCGTCGAAGCGCGGACGCCGGAACACGATGTCGTACGACTGCCAGGCACCTGGCGGGAGCGCGGCGTTCACCAGCGGAGGGTACTGGCCGTAGGCGGCTCCCGCCTGCCCGTCCGGGTAGGTGTCGTTGTGGTAGGAGTCGAGCACCTGGAGCTCGTACTCCCCCATCAGGAACACGCCGCTGTTGCCGCGCCCCTGCCCCGAATCCTTCGGCGGCGCGGGTGCCGCCCACTCGACGTGCAGCTGGACGTCGCCGAACGCCTGCCGGGTGTAGACGTAGCCCGCGCCGGGGACCGCCTCCATCGCCCCATCCCGCACCACCCACCCGGCGGCGGCCCCGTTGCGATTGCGCCAGGCGGACAGGTCGGTGCCGTCGAACAGCACGATGGCGTCGGAGGGCGGGGTCACCGGCTGCGCAGCCTGGCCGGGGGCAACGACCGTGGGCCGCGGACGCGTCAGGTCGTGTGCCCGCCAGCCGGAAGGGGTCTGAGCCGTCGCGGTTCCGGCCGCCCAGGCGGTGAGCGCGGCGGCGATCCATGCAGACTTCACGGCGATCCCTCCGAAGGTGTGCGACGCGCGATCAGTTCGACGAACTCGCCCTCCTGAACCACCTCCCCGCGCTGATTCTTGAGCTGCGCGGCCAGGGTCAGCAGTCCCCGCCCCGGGTTGCCCGTCGCCCGCTTCGAGGCCACACGGAGGTGGAGGGTGACCCGATCGCCGTAATAGACGGCGCCACGAAAGCGCCACGAGATCCCGACCAGGGCGACCAGGGTGCCGCGGGTGAGCGCCAGCTGGTTCGCGAGCCCGGTGGCCACCGCAAGACCCAGCGCCCCGTGCGCGATCGGCCCCTCGAACCCCGCCTCGGCGGCCGCGACCGGGTCGAGGTGGATGGGGTTGCGGTCGCCCGACAGCTCGGCGAAGGCGCGCACCTCGGCCTCGCCGATCGGCCGATCGGCGGTGACGAAGGCAGCGCCCTCCTCGAAGTCCTCGAAGTACATCCCCATCGGGGGCCCCCAGGCGGCTCTTGACAGGACTAATATGTCACTACAGATTCGTCCGTATCAAGAGTGTTATATATCACTCTCCATACGGGCGTGTACAATATGGCACAAAAGACGGCTCCGCCCCTCCGGTCCCAGGACCTCGTCTTCACCCTCTTCGGCGACTACCTGCTGGAGCGGGATCGGCCGGTGTGGACCGGTGGCCTGATCACCCTCCTCGGGCAACTCGGTCTCTCCCCCATGGCTGTCCGCACCGTGCTCTCCCGGATGACGCACAAGGGATGGCTGACCGCCGAGCGGCTGGGCACCCGCAGCTGGTACGGCCTCACGCCGAAGGGGCGCAAGCTGCTGGAATCCGGCCGGGAGCGCATCTACCACCCGAAGTCCGACAGCGCCTGGGACGGTGAGTGGTCGGTCGTCGCCTTCTCGGTCCCCGAGGCGAGGCGCCGGCTGCGCGACGCCCTGCGGGTCCGCCTCTCCTGGCTCGGCTGCGGACTCCTCACCAGCGGGGTCTGGATCTCGCCACACGATGTGCGGGCGGACGTCCTCGACATTGCCGCCGAGCTCAAGCTGGGCAAGCACCTCGAGATCTTCCGGGGCACGCACCTCGCCCACTCGAGCCCTGCGCAACTCGTGGCGCGGTGCTGGAACCTGGCCGACCTGGACCGCCGCTACGCCGCGTTCATCGCGCGCTGGAGCCGGGAATTCGAGCACTGCAAGCAGTGTGGGATGACCGGCGCGAAGGCGGGCATCCACACGCCGTGCACCGCGCCGGCTGATTGCTTCCGGCGCCGCTTCCTGCTGGTCCACGAGTACCGCGCCTTCCCCCTCGAGGACCCCCTCCTGCCCAGCCCCCTGTTGCCCGCCGGCTGGAACGGGACCGCCGCGGCGCGGCTCTTCGAAACCTACCACGACGTCCTCGCGGGCCCCGCCGAACGGTTCGTGGCGGAGGTCTGCGCGGAGGGCGACGAGATCGTCGCGGCCGCCTGAGGATGAGCGCCACCCACCGAGGATATGCCGATGCGTGAATTCGATTCGCGGGACGCGGCGTCGTTCGACTTCGCCGAGGTGCTGTACCGGAAGGCGGACTGGGTGGCGACGGTGACCATCAACCGCCCGCACAACTACAACGCCTACAGCACCGCGGCGCTGCGCGAACTGGCCACCGCGGTGCAGGACGCCGCTTTCGACGACGCGATCGGCGTTATCGTGATCACTGGCGCCGGCAGCACCGCCTTCTGCACCGGCGGCGACGTGAAGGAATACGAAGAGGACTACACCAGCCGCCCGCGCGACTACTGGAAGTACATGGGGCTCTTCCGCGCCTGGATCGAGAGCCTGGTCAACGCGGGGAAGCCGGTCATCGCCCGGATCAACGGGATGGCCGCCGGCGGCGGCAACGAGTCCCAGCTGGCCTGCGACCTCGCCGTCATGGCCGAGCATGCCTGGCTCGGCCAGGTCGGCACCCGCGTCGGCAGCGTGGCGGCCGGCGGGGCCACGCAGTGGCTGCCAATCCACGTGGGGGATCGGCGCGCCCGCGAGATGCTCCTGCTCAACAACCGCATCCCCGCGGCCCAGGCGCTGGAATGGGGCCTGGTCAACCGGGTGGTGCCCTCCGTCACCAAGGATGGGAAGTTCATCACGGGGGCCACGCCAGAGCAGATCGCCCTCGCCCAGAAGGGGAAGGACGGCTACGCGATCGACTTGACGAAGCTCGACGAGTCGGTGCAGGCGTTGGCGGCCCAGCTCCTGACGCAGTTCCCCGAGTGCCAGCGGTACACCAAGCAACAGGTCAACTTCTGGAAGGAACTGGCGTGGCACCAGACCATCGGCCACGCCCGCGACTGGCTGGCCCTGCACTACACCAGCGTGGAGCCCTGGGAAGGGATGCGCGCGTTCGTCGAGAAGCGCCCCGCGGGGTATGTGGCGCTGCGCGAAAAGGCCGCGGCCGGCGGGTCGAGCGAATTCCTCTGGGGGCCGTATGCGACCGACTGCCCCGCCTGCGGCGCCAAGGGAATTCCCTCGGGATTCGCGTACTGCGGCGCGTGCGGCGGGGCACTGAGCCCACACGCCGCGCCCGCCTCCGGGCTCGCCGCGGGGCGCTGATGCCCACCACCGCGAGCACCGCGCGCTACGTGCGTGAAGGCGGCATCGGGCGGCTCATCCTCGACCGCCCGCCGGTCAACGTGCTCAACCTCGCCACGATGGAGGCGCTCCAGTCGGCGCTCGCCGAGGCGGCGGCGGATGGTGGGCTCAGGGTGCTCGCCGTCTCCGGGGCGGGGCGGGCCTTCTCCGCGGGCGTCGACGTGGCCGACCACACCGCCGATCGCGTGGCCCGAATGCTGGAACTCTTCCACGGCGCGGTGGGGCAGCTGATGGCGCTGGAGGTCCCGGTCGTGGCGCTGGTGCACGGCGCCGCCCTCGGCGGCGGATGCGAGCTGGCGCTGGCCTGTGACATGATCCTGGCCCGCGACGACCTGAGGCTGGGCCAGCCCGAAATCCACCTCGCCGTCTTCCCTCCCGTGGCCGCCGCACTCCTCCCCCGCCTCGTCGGGCGCCAGCGCGCGCTGGACCTCATCCTCACCGGGCGGACCATCGGCGCGGCGGAAGCGCTCCAGATGGGACTGGTGAGCCGGGTCTTCGGGGCCGCCGAGTTCGAGGCGGGCGCCGCGGCCGTGCTGGCCGAACTCGCCTCGCGCTCCGGCCCGGCGCTGCGGCTCGCCAAGCGGGCCGTGACCGAGGGAGCGGACTCCCCCTTCCAGGCCGCCCTGGAACGCGCCGAGCACCTGTACCTCACGGACCTGATGCGGCTCCCGGACGCGCACGAGGGGATCGCGGCGTTCATGGAGAAGCGGCCTCCCGTGTGGAAGGAGATCGCATGAGCGCCGTCGCCACCGAGTTCGACGTCGCCGCCGTCGCGGCGCTCCCGCTCGACGCCGCCATCGGCGCCTGCCGGGACCTGCTGGAGGACCCGGAGTTCCCCACGGTGCACGCGTGGAAGGCCTCGGGAGGCAAGGTCCTGGGCCACTTCCAGGTGTACTTCCCGGAGGAGCTGGCGCACGCGGCCGGCATGCTGCCGGTCAAGGTGCGCGGCGCCCCGGTCGAGATGCGCCAGGCCGACTCGCACTTCGGCTCCTACCTCTGCTCCATTCTGCGGAGCTCGCTCGAGGTGTCGCTCGACGGCCGCCTCCCGCTCGACATGTTCGTCACGCACCCGATCTGCGACGCGGCGCGGAACCTGGCCGGCGTCTGGGCCCGCAACCTGCCCTACCCGTCGCAGATCCTCTACCTGCCGCAAAACGTCAACTCGGCGGGGTCCGCGGCGTACCTCCGCGATGAATACACCCGGCTTCTCGGCGACATCGAGGCCGTGGCGGGCCGTGCGGTGACGACCGCGGACCTGCGGCGCTCGGTGGCGGTGTTCAACGAGAACCGCCGGCTCCTCCGCGAGCTGTACGCCATCAAGCGCGAAACGCCGTGGCTCCTGCCGGTGGACCAGGCCTATGTGCTCGTCGCGCTGGGTGCCGTGCTTCCACGGGAAGAACACAACGCCCTGCTGCGTGCGCTCGTGCCGCAGATCCGGCACCGCACGGCCCGGTCGCAGGACAAGATCCGCATCGTGCTGGAAGGGGGATTCTGCGAACAGCCTCCCCTCGACCTGCTGGCCGTCATCGGCCAATCCTGCTACGTGGTGGACGACGACCTTCTGATTGGTCTCCGCTTCCTCGTGCAGGACGTGGATGAGGAGGGGGACCCGCTCGCCGCCCTGGCCGACGCCTACATCAACCGCTCCAGCTACAGCCCGGTCCAGCACGACACCCGCAAGCCGAAGGAGCAGATGCTGCTCGAGCGGA
>DAOMFQ010000046.1:9804-13320 GCA_035429905.1 Gemmatimonadales bacterium | reverse complement strand
GCGCGGATGATGCGCAGCGCGATCTCGCCGCGGTTGGCGACGAGCACCCTGGTGACGGTGGTCATGGGGAGGTGATGGCGGACGGCGAGGCGCTGGGGCGGAGCCCTAGCGGCGGCAGGCGGCGATCTGGGTGTCTCCGAGGAGCGCCAGCGGGCCGTCGCAGAGGCGCGGATTGAAGGCGGCGGCGGAGGTATACACCCCGTGCACCTCGCGCAGCCACGCCGAGCGACCCTGGCGCTCGGCGCGGGCGAGGTCGGTGACCGTCACGACCCGGTCGCTGTTGGTGACGCCCGGACCCGCCACCAGCACGAAGCGCATGGGGCGAAGCTCCGGCAGCGCGAGCAGGGCGCGGTCCGCGAGCGGGGTGAGGCACACCGGGCGGCGCTCGGACACCACGGAGAGCGCACGCTGCACCGACCAGGACGAATCGGTGCCGAGGGCGGTCGCGATGCGCCCGCGGTACCGGGCGTCCGTCGCGTAGAACGCCGGGACGACGATGATGACGCTCGCGGCCTGTCCTGCGGTGGCCGCCACCGAGAAGATGGCGACGGTTTCGAGGTCGCTGCCGGTGGCCATGACGCCGGACGCCGGACAGCTGCTCAGCAGGTTGGCACCGAGCTCGAGGATGAAGTCGGGAAGCGGGGCCACGTCGGCGGGCACCGTCCAGCGCTCCAGCGCGCCGAAGCCCTCGTGCTCGACCGCCTCGAGGGCGCGCTCGACCTCCAGCATCTGCCGGAGCACGACACCGGAATCGCCCCGCAGGCGGACGGCCTGTTCGAGGGCGGCGGAGCCGAAGTCGATGTAGAGCGGGCCTGGGGAGTCGGCGGGATGACCGGAGAGGTGCCAGTCGCGAATGTCGAGGAGGTAGAAGCGGCCCAGCTGGATCCAGGCGGAGCCGTCGTCGGGGGCGGTCGCGAGATACTTGCTCAGCATCTCGGTGCCGATGCCCCGCTGCCCGTTTCGCGCCAGTTCGGCGGCGCGCGGCGCCACCGTGGGGTTGAGCGAGGCCTGGCCGGCAAGCGATCCCGTCCCGGCCAGGCCCACCAGGCCCAGCGTCAGGACGATCCGCCACTCGGGTTGCGCCGCTCGTGCCATGCCAGCCGCCAATCGCATTCGTGGTCCGGGGGTAAGGCCCTAAGATGGCGCGGCGTACAGGGTTTCGCTAGAGGGCGACGGCAAGATCGGCGGGGAAGCGGGGATGGCCTCCCCCTCCCCGCCGGCCCGCTTCCCCGCCATCTCCCCTACAACGGCATGCACCCGTGCTTCCTGGCCGGGTTCCGGTCGCGCTTGGTCCGGAGGGCGCGGAGCCCGTCGATGAGCCGGGGCCGGGTGTCCCGCGGGTCGATCACATCGTCCACGTACCCCCGCGCCGCCGCTCCCCAGGGGTTGGCGAACTTCTCGGTGTACTCCTCGATCCGGCGCGCCGTCTCTGCCGCCGGGTCCGCCGCCTTGGCGATCTGGTCCTTGAAGAGGATCTCCACCGCACCCTTGGGCCCCATGACCGCAATCTCGGCCGTTGGCCAGGCGAGGTTCAGGTCGCCGCGAATGTGCTTCGAGCTCATCACGTCGTAGGCGCCGCCGTACGCCTTCCGCGTGATGACCGTCAGCTTGGGTACCGTCGCCTCGCAGTACGCGTACAGCAGCTTGGCGCCGTGCTTGATGATGCCGCCGTGCTCCTGCGCCACGCCGGGCAGGAAGCCGGGCACGTCTTCAAAGGTGACGAGCGGGATGTTGAACGCATCACAGAACCGGATGAACCGGGCGCCCTTCACCGAGGCGTTGATGTCCAGCACCCCCGCCAGCACCGCCGGCTGGTTGGCCACCACCCCCACCGGCTGCCCCCCCAGCCGGGCGAACCCGACCAGCAGGTTGCCGGCGTACTCCCCGTGGACTTCGTGGAAGTGGCCGTCGTCGACCACGCGGCGAATGACATCGTGCATGTCGTAGGGCTGCGAGGCGTTGGCCGGAATGACCTCGAGCAGCGCCTCGTCGCGGCGGTCCTCGGGGTCGGCGGTGGGCAGCACCGGCGCCGGGTCGAGATTGTTGGATGGGAGGAACCCCATCAGCTCGCGGATGGCCGCGAGGCACTGGGGCTCGGAGTCGTGGACGAAGTGCGCCACGCCCGAGGTGCCGGCGTGGACGTCGGCGCCGCCCAGCTGCTCGAACGAGACGTCCTCGTGGGTGACGGTCTTCACCACGTTAGGCCCGGTCACGAACATGTAGCTCACGCCGCGGACCATGTGCACGAAGTCGGTGATGGCGGGGCTGTACACCGCGCCGCCGGCACAGGGGCCGAGGATGGCGGAAATCTGCGGGACCACTCCGGAGGCGAGGGTGTTGCGCAGGAAGATGTCGGCGTACCCCCCGAGCGACACGACGCCTTCCTGGATGCGGGCGCCGCCGGAGTCGTTGAGCCCGATGACCGGCGCCCCGTTCCGCACCGCAAGGTCCATCACCTTGCAGATCTTCGCCGCGTGGGTCTCGGAGAGCGAGCCGCCGAACACGGTGAAGTCCTGGCTGAACACGTACACCAGCCGCCCGTCGATCCGGCCCGAGCCGGTCACCACGCCGTCGCCGAGGTAGATCTCGTCGGCCAGCCCGAAATCGGTGGCCCGGTGGGTCACGAAGCGGTCGATCTCGACGAAGCTCCCCTCGTCGAGCAGGAGGTCGAGCCGCTCGCGGGCGGTGAGCTTGCCCTTCTTGTGCTGCTGGGCGATGCGCTTGGCACCGCCGCCCTGCTCGGCTTCGGCCTGGCGGCGGTGCAGTTCATCGAGGCGCTTGCGGGAATCGGGCATGGGAGCAATATGGCGGGGAAGCGGGGAAGCGGGGAGGGCCGAAACGCCGTAGGGGCGCACCGCGGTGCGCCCCTACGTGTATTGGCCCCGCTGCCCCGCCGCCCAGCCTATTCGTCGGCCGGCGACTCGTCGATGACCGGCTTGACCGGCGGGATGATCGGCTCGTCGGGGTAGCCGACCACGGCCACCACGATGCGGTGATGGATCGGGTCCACCTCGATCACCTTCACGTCGAGCGGCTGGCCTTCCTTCACTGCGTCGGCCGGGTTGTCGATGTTGGCCACGCCGAGCTGCGACATCGGGGCGAAGGCCTCGAGGTCGTTACCGAGGTCGATGACGACGCCCTTGTCCATCAGGCGGACGGCACGGCCGCGGAGTTCATGGCCCACCGGGAGCAGCTCGCCGATGCGGAGCCACGGATCCTCCTCCGCCTGCTTCAGGCCGAGGGAGATCCGCTTGTTCTCGCCGTCGATGTTCAGGATGACGACGTTGACGGCGTCGCCCTTCTTGACCACCTCGGAGGGATGCTGGACGCGCTTGGTCCACGACATGTCGGAAATGTGGATCAGGCCGTCGATGCCGGGTTCGATCTCGACGAAGGCGCCGAAGCTGGTCAGGTTGCGGACCTTGCCCTGGAGCCGGGTGCCCACCGGGAACTTCTGCGGCAGGATCATCCACGGGTCCTGCTCGGTCTGCTTCATGCCGAGGGAGATCTTCTCCT
>DAOMFQ010000046.1:0-9704 GCA_035429905.1 Gemmatimonadales bacterium | reverse complement strand
AGGACCTTCGACTTGACGATCTCGCCCTCGGCGATCGAGGCCATGGTGCCCTCGTACATCGAGAGCATCTGCTCGTATTCGTCCTCGCTGTACTCCTCGTCATACAGGTCGGCGCGCACCATCAGGCCGGTGGCGGCCATCGTGGCGTCGGTATGGGCGGAGAAGCGGCGGGGGGCGTCGGCGGCGGGGGTGTCGGGCGACGGCGTGGTCGGTTCGGGCATGGTACGCTGATCCCTTCGTGGGTCGACCGCACCGGAGGGGCTGCGGGATGAGGTTGAGCCCGTGCCGGGCGGAAGTGCCCAGGTTCGGGAGCCCTCAAACTTAACCCGCCGCTCCCCGGTCTGCTAGGGGGCCGGGAGCCGGTAAATCGTCCGGGCCAGGCGGGCGATGCCATCCACCTGTTCCGCGAAGGTCAGCCGGGAGGTGTCGAGTTCCAGGGCGTCCGGCGGAGACACAAGCGGCGCGACGGCCCGGGAGGCATCTGCCTTGTCCCGGGCCTTCAGCCGTTCGGCCTCGGCGAAGATCTCCTCGTTGCTGGGCTCCGCCCCGCCCTGCTGGGCCAGCCGGCGCATGGCCCGCACCACCGAATCGGCGTAGAGGTAGACCTTGAGCCCCGCCTCGGGGAAGACGACCGACCCGATGTCCCGGCCGTCCACCACCACCGGCACTCCCGCCTCCGCCAGCGCCCGCATCCGGGCGTTGGCCCAGTCCCGGACCGCGGGGACCGCCGACACGGCCGACACCGCGGCCGTCACCGCAGGGGTCCGGATGAGGTGCTCGGCCGGGGCACCATCGAGGAGTGGCACGAAGTCCTCTCCCTCCGGGCGGAGTCCGAGGCCGCGTCGCTCCGCCTGCGCGAGCAACGCAGGTACGTCGAGGCTGGCCGGGTCGAGCCCGGCATCGAGCGCCACCCGCGTGAGCGCGCGATAGAGCGCACCCGAGTCGAGGTGGTGGAACCCGATGGCCCGCGCCACCGCCCGCGCGGTGCTCGACTTGCCGGAGGCCGCCGGTCCGTCAATGGCCACGACACGCATCACTTCCTCCCCTTCCCCGGGCCCCGGAGGGCGCGGAGCGACTCGTGGAAATTCGGAAAGCTGACGCCGGCCGAGTCGGGGTCGTCCACCCGGACCCTGGCGCCGCGCACCGTCCCCAGGACAGCGAACGCCATCGCGATGCGGTGGTCCCCGGCGGTGACGACCCGTCCGACAGGGGGCCGGCCGCCTCCCACGACGGTCAGCGTGTTGCCGTGGGCCTCGGCCTTGGCACCGACTGCGCGGAGGTTGCTGGCGAGGAGGGCGAGCCGGTCGCTCTCCTTGACCCGAAGTTCGCCCACCTCCCTGAACACCGTGGTACCATCCGCACGGCTGGCCAGTACCGAAAGGAGCGGGACCTCGTCGATCAGGCCCGGAATCTCGCCCGCGGCCACGTCGGTGGCCACCAGCTCGACAGGCCGGACGACCAGATCGCCCACCGGCTCGCCGCCGACCTCGTGCAGCGCTTCCACCGTCACCGCGGCGCCCATCCGCGCCAGCACCCGGAGGAATCCGGTCCGCGTCGGGTTGAGGCCGACGCCGCGGAGCCGCAGCACTCCCCCCTCGGCCAGCAACGCGGCGCCGACCAGGAAGGCGGCGGAGGAGGGATCGCCCGGGACCTCGTTGGCGACCGGGACGATCCGTCCGGTGGGCGCAAACCGGATCCACTCTCCGTCGTCCTCGATCTCGTAGCCGAACGCCCGGAGCATGCGCTCGGTATGGTCGCGCGACCGGCCACCCGGCTCACGCACCTCGACCGGGACGCCGCCGGCGACCCCCGCAAGGATCAGCGCGCTCTTGAGCTGGGCGCTGGAGACGGGAAGCTCGTGCCGGATGCCGGTGAGCGGTCCGCCGCGCACCGTGACGGGGAGCCCGTCTCGGCCCGCGAAGGTGAAGCGCGCGCCCATCAGCGCAAGCGGATCGGTCACCCGGCGCATCGGGCGGCGGCGGAGCGAGGCGTCACCCGTGAGCGTGGCCGAAAAGGGATGCGCCGACAGCGCCCCGAGCAGGAGCCGCGCCGACGTGCCGGAGTTGCCGCAGTGGAGGGGGTCGGCGGGGCGCCGGAACCGGGTGCGCCCGCGAACCACGATGTCCCGTCCGCCGGCGAGGGGAGAGACCTCCACGCCGAGCTGCCGGAGCACCCGCGCCGTGCTCCGCGCATCGAACGACGTCAGGGCGCCACTGATGCGGCTCGTCCCTCGTGCCATGCCCGCCAGGATCAGCGCCCGGTGGGTGATGCTCTTGTCGCCGGGCACGCTCAGGTCGGCGTCCACGATCATCGGGCCACCCCCCGGGCCAGCACCTCGGCGGCGCGGGTCATTTCCCGGAGCAGGTCGGCGTCGCCGCGCTGGATCGCGCCCCGCATCCGCGCCATTTCCGACTCCAGCGCCTCGAGCGCGGCGGCCACCGCCTCAGGATTGGCGAGCACCCTCGCATCCCAGTCGTCCCCCGCATCTCGTGCGCCTGCGGTGGCGCTCCGCACTGCGGCATCGAAGGCGGCGCCCCGCAGACCGGCGTTGGCCAGCGCCAGCGCGACGGCGCGGGCGGCGGCGCGAGGCAGCTCGAGCGTCCACGCGACCTGCCGGTCGTGGGTGTCCGCGTCGATCACCACCGGCTCCCCCTCGAGGACGGTGGACACGAAGGCGCGCATCGCCTGCCGGGCCGGCTCCCCGTCCATGTCGGCGGTCACGTAGGTGATGGCGCCGCGAAAGAGGTCGGCCCGCGCACCGGCAAACCCCTGCTCGAGGGGGGACACCAGGGGGTGCAGCCCCGCGTAGCGCGCGGCGAGCCCCGCGTCGCGGATCGCGGCGAGGACCTTCGACTTGGCCCCGGCGAGGTCGGTGAGCGTCGCGTCGGGCGCCAGGTGTGGTGCCACGATCGGGAGGAGGGCCATCACCTCCGCGGGCGTGCCGGCCAGTACGACGAGCTTGGCGCCTCGGACGGTATCGGCGGGATTGAGTCCCCGGTCGGTCAGCGCGCCGGCCTTGATCGCTTGCACGGCGGTGGCGGGGGTGGCGGAAAACCCCATGACCCGGGGGACGCCCGCCAGGCGAGCGCACCACGCCAGCGAGCCGCCGAGGGCCCCAAGTCCAACGACCGCAAGGGAATCAGGCCACATGGCGTTCGACGACCCGGGAAGGAGGGCGCAAATACAGGCAGGGCACGGGGTTTGCTATCCTCGACGCGCGAATCCTATCCCCGAGGCGGCGGATTCTCAACGGCGCGCCGAGGGAGGGCAGATGGCCACGATCCTGATCGTCGAAGACAGCCCCGACAACATGAAACTCTTCCGCACCCTGCTCACCCTTCACGGCCACGACGTGATCGGACTCGGGGGCGGCGAGGGGCTCATCCAGCACATCCGCGACAGCCGTCCCGACCTGGTGCTCATGGACATCCAGTTGCCGGAGCGCGACGGCTTTTCGCTGCTGCAGGACATCCGGCGCGACGTGCCATCCGCGCTGCCCGTGGTGGCGCTGACGGCGCACGCGATGGCCGGCGACCGCGAGCGGGCGATCGGGGCGGGGTTCGACGGCTACATCACGAAGCCGATCGACATCCGGGCCTTCCCGGGGCAGGTGGCCGAGGCGCTGAACCGCGTCCCGCGCGACCGGTGAGGATTGCGCCACCGCCCGTGAGCGCCGAAGTTATGTCAGCACGTTCCGCCAACCGAGGGGTGTCCGTGTCCCGACCACCACAGCAGCCGACGAGACCGCCCAGCGACACGAAGGGGGCGTTGTACGACGCCCTCCAGGGCGCCGTCAAGTCGGAGGCGCAGAAACGCCAGGAGCAACAGGCCAACCGTGGGGCCGCGCGCAGCGGTTCCCGGCTGATGTGGGGCTCCCTGGTTGTGCTTGCCTGCGTCGGTGCCTGGATCGGGATCACCCGGCCGGACTGGATTTTTCCGAAGCCACCGGTACCGCACACCACGGAATTCCAGGACGCGAGCCTCCGGATGCTGCTGTACATGGAGTCGCGCCGCATCGAGAATTACCGCCAGGCGCACGGCGTGCTGCCGGCCTCGCTCGCGGACGTGGGGGCGGTGCCGGAGGGCGTGACCTACACCGTCTTGCCGGACGGCACCTTCCGGCTCCAGGGGCAGACGGGCAGCGTGCAATTGACCTTCGCCTCGACGGACGATCCGGCGCCCTTCCTGAAGAACTCGTTCGAGGTGCTCTCGCGCCGGCAGGCCCAGCAATGAGGCGGCCGTCGTGGTCCCGCAGGGGATTCACCCTGATCGAACTCCTGGTGGTGTTCGTGGTGCTGGGGATCCTCTCGTCCATCGCCATCCTCAAGTACATCGACCTCCGCATGAGCGCCCAGGCGGCGCGGGTGGCCGCGGACTTCAACGCGATCAAGATCGCGACGTACGCCTATTACACCGACGACTACCAGTGGCCCGCCGAGGTGAGCGCCGGCGTCATTCCGCCGGAACTCGTCCCGATCCTGGCCAGCGGATATACTTTCGTCCGCGACCTCTACACGCTCGATTACGACTATTTCCCGATCTCGGGATCGGGGCCCGGCGGGTACATCGTCGGGGTGACCGTGACGACGCCCAACCCGAAGCTGATGACCAAGCTGGAGCAGATTCTCGGGCGGAACATGCCGTTCATTTCGGCGGGCGGGTCGCTCACCTACATCATCGTGGGGTCGGACGGGGCCTCCTGAGTCGAGACCCGCTCGTCCTGCAGGCGCACACGGGCCCATCGCAACGCGGTGGGCCTTCTCATGTCACGACGTTGTCGCCTCGCGGCGCGCCGAATCGAGCATGGCGATGACGGCAAGACAGATGATCAGCAAGACCGAAAACTCCATACCGTTCCTGCCCCCGCCGACGACGAACCACCCGTCGGACGCGTGGACCAGCAGGATCCCCATGGTGAGTTCCACGGCGAACCAGGCGCAGAGCGGGCGCACCAGGAAGCCGAGGATGAGCGCGGGCCCGCCGACGATCTCCACGATCGTGATGAGCCAGGCCACCGCCGGACCCAGCGGAACGTGCTGCGCATCGAGGAAGACCCCAAACCCGGTCACGCCGCCGTCGTAAACACGATAGACGCCGTGAATGGTGAGGAGGAGGCCGATGGTGGCGCGCAGGATGACGCTCGCGCGGAGGGCAGTAGGCGACATGGCGGGCCGGTCCTGGTCGGAGACTGGGTCGGGAGGATATCACCCCTACGCGAAGGACGTCGCGGGGTGTCAGCGGGGGGGGCTTGGGTCGAGCATGCCCTGCCGGCCCTCCACCCTCGACCGTCCAGGAGGCCTTCATTACATTTTCACCCAGTCAGTCCATACTGGATGCAACGTGCTCAGGACTCCGCCCGACACGGACGACCCCAACGGAGCATGCCATGAGAGCCGTCTGCTGGTCGCTTTGCCTTGCACTCGCCCTGTACTCGACCGTACCGATCCATGCGCAATCGACCGGGTCTCGCCGCCCCAACATCATCATCATCCTGGGTGACGACCTCGGTTTTGCCGACCTGGGCATGTTCGGCAGCGAAATCGCGACGCCGAACTTCGACGCGCTTGCCCGCGACGGGCTCCGGTTCACGAACTTCTACACCCACGCCACCTGCTCGCCGACGCGCTCCATGCTGCTGACCGGCACCGACACCCACCTGAACGGGCTGGGCAACATGGACGAGTGGACGGCCCCCAACCAGGTGGGCCAGCCGGGCTACGAGGGCTACCTGAACGACCGGGTCGTCACCCTGCCGCAGCTGCTGCAGCGCTCGGGCTATCACACCTACATGGTCGGCAAGTGGCACATGGGCAAGGCCCCGAATCAGATCCCAGCGGCTCGCGGATTCGAGCGGGACTTCAGCCTGCTCGACGGGGCCGGCAGCTACTGGGACATGTGGAACCTCACGGCCGCCACCCCCCGGTCCACGTTCACGGAAGACGGGCGCTACCTGACGAACCTCCCCAACGGGTACTACGCCACCAAGACCTACACCGACAAGTTGATCGGGTACATCGACGCCAACCATGGCGACGGCAAGCCGTTTTTCGCCTATGTGTCCCACCAGGCGCCCCACGACCCCTACCACCTCCCGGACAGCTGGCGCAACCGGAACGTGGCGGCGTACGACGCCGGATGGGACGTCGTGCGTGCCCGGCGCCTCGCTCGCCAGGTGGAGCTGGGGATCATGCCCGCGGGCACCATGCTGGCGGAGCGGATGTGGTTCCTGCCGGATCCGACCACTCTCGCCCCGGTCACGCGAGCGCTGCTCGGCCGCAAGATGGAGCTGTACGCCGGCCTGGTGGAGAACATGGACTTCCACGCCGGCCGGCTGATCCAGCACCTCAAGGACATCGGCGAGTACGACAACACGATCTTCATCGTCTTCGGGGACAACGGCGCCGAGGGCAGCGATCTGCTCGCCGTGATCGCGGGGACGCCCGGGACGCGGGACTACCTGTTCGCGGCGACGCGCTGGTCGCAGACGGACCCCAAGGCCTGGGGCGACCCCGGCTCCTATGTCAGCTACGGACCGGGGTGGGCCCAGGTGTCCATGACCCCCTTCAGCCAGTTCAAGGGCCATCTCGGCGAGGGCGGCATCCGGAACGCCCTCATCGTCAGCGGGCCGATCGTCAAGCGCCCTCCGGGCGGCATCGGGCGTGGGTTGATGTCGGTGGCCGACATCATGCCCACGCTGCTGGAGGTCGCGGGCGCGTCCTATCCGCGCACCGGGGCGCCTAATGATCCGCCTCCCCTCATCGGGAAGTCCTGGGTCCGGTACCTCGCCGGCGGGGAGGAATCGCCACGCACGGCGCAGGACTACCTGGCGTGGGAGTTGTTCGGAGAGCGCGCCCTCCGGCAGGGCGCGTGGAAGATCCGGTGGGAATACAAGCCCTTCGGGACGGAGTCGTGGGAGTTGTTCGACCTGGCCTCGGACCCGGGGGAGCGTCACAACCTGGCCGCCCAGCAGCCCGACCGGGTGAAGGCGCTCTCGGCACTCTGGGACGAGTACGCCGCCGCCAACAACGTCATCCTGCCGAGCAGGTCCCCCTGGGAAGGACTCGAGCAATCGATGCCGGAGCGATTCCCGGTCGAGCCCGGCTATCCACCGCTGCTGTACAGGCGTCAGTTCGTGCCTCCCGACAGCATGATGGCGGAGCCGAAGCCATGACGACCTCGACCCGATCCACCCGCGCTGAGAAGCAGATGCAACTGAATCGGACGCGATCGCCACGCCGGTCGTCGGCCTGGATCCTGGCCGGGGTCGTCGTGGCCCTCGGCGTGTCCGCGCCCGCCTCGGCGCGCGCCCAGGTGCCGGCCCGCTTCTATTGGAAGACGCTCTCCGGGTCGAGCGCCGTGCCGCTCATCTTCCTTTCCCTCAACGGCAACTCCAACCCGCTTGACCCCGCGCACATCGCGCTGCCAGGGGCCGCCGTCGAGGCGACCGTCGCGCCGGTCGGCTACGCGCGCACCTTCGTCCTGTTCGATCGCGCGGCCATGGCGGCGGCGCTGGTGCCGATGGGCCGGATCTCGGGCGATGTGACCGCGTTCGGCAATACCGTGCACGAAACGGCGAGCGGGTTCGGTGATCCCCTGCTCGAGCTCGACGTCAATGTGATCGGCAAGAAACCGATTCGGTCCCTCCCCGACCTCCTTCGATACGAGCCCGGCTTCTCCCTGGACCTGCTGGTGGACGTCGCCCTGCCGGTCGGCGAGTACAACGACGAGCAGGCCCTGAATCTCGGCCAGAACCGCTGGTACGGTCGCGTGGGCGCGCCCATCGTATGGCAACTCGGCCCGTGGGTGCCGGGCAAGCGCACGACGCTTGAGTTCCTGCCCTCGCTCTGGCTGTTCGGCGACAACAGCGACTACCTGGGCCAGACACTCGAAACCGAGCCGCTGTTCCAGCTCGAGGGCCACCTGACCCGCGACTTGACGAAGGGGCTGTGGGTGTCACTGGATGGCACCTGGTACACGGGCGGCGTGCCGAAAGTCGACGGCGTGGAGGGAAGCGCGCTGGACAACCTCGGCCTTGGATACACGCTCGGATACACGGTCAACGACAACATCCAGGCGACGGTCGGATACATGTCCACGATCAACGACAGCGAACCAGGCGACCTGCAGATGGACGGGTTCCGGGCGTCGGTCGTCTTCGGCTGGCACCCGCTGATCGAAGGGGTCAAGCGGCTCGGAAGCGAGCAGTAGCGTCGAGCAGGTCGGGGGCTGGATGGTGCGGGGGCAAGGCGGTGCCGACGCGGAGCCAGGTCTCGCAGGTATCGCGGATGCCCGGGGTGGGGATCGAACCCACATGGGGATTGCTCCCCTTGGGATTTTAAGTCCCATGCGTCTGCCAGTTTCGCCACCCGGGCGGGTGGGTGGAGCATATCACCGACGGCGTCCGGGGGCCACGGGCCCTACCCGGCCCGCTCGCCCCTGACTCCCCCGGAGGCCTTGGCCTTCCACACGGCCGGGCTTCGGCCCACCTCGCGCCGGAAATCGGCGGAAACGGCGCCGGTGAGTGACGCCAGCCGCTCCCGTGGCGCCATGACCAGCACCGCCCCTCCCCACCCCGCCCCGGTAAGCCGCGCACCCCAGGCGCCGTGACGCATGGCACTCTCCACCAGGCGGTCGGCCTCGCCGCAGCTCGACTCGAAGTCGTCGCGGATGGAGCGGTGCCCCTCGACGAGATACGCCCCGAACCTGGGATAGTCGCGGACGCTCAACGCCATCGCCGCCGCGCGCGTCCGGGCCGATTCGCGCACCACGTGCGTCAGTCGTCGGTGGAGCACCGCCGGCATCGCCACGCGAAGGCGCTCGAGCTCCGATTCAGGGACGCCAGCCAGGTCCGTCGCCTCCACCCCCGCCACGCGGCAGGCCGCCAGCGCCGCGCCGCACTCGGCCCGGCGACGATTGTACTCCCCGTCCGCCAGCCGGTGCGACACACCGGTCTCGAAGACGAGCACCGGCTGGTCGAAGGGGATCTGGATGATGGATCCCTCGCCGGTCTCGATCAGGGCCGCGTGACGCGCGGTGGCGTGCACGACGATCATCTGGTCCATCCGCCCGCACTGCACCCCGACGACATCGTGCTCGGCGTGGAACGCCACCTCCACCAGCGCCTCCCGCGAGAGGCGCCGCCCCGCCATCTGTGAGAGCGCCCGCGCGGCCGCCACCGAGATGGCCGCCGACGACGACAATCCCGCCCCGATGGGGACCGTGCTCGCGACCGCGATCCGACCTCCCGGGGGTGCGGCGCGCATGGCGTGCAGCACGCGAATCACGCCCGCGAGGTAGTCGGTCCAGCGGCCCTCCGGCGCGGCAGCCGGGTCGAACGACGCGACGGTGCCGTCCGCGGCGGAGACCGCCTGCCATCCCTCGCCCGGCCCCGCGAGCACCGCGGTCCGCTGCGCCAGCGCAAACGGGAGTACGGGCCCGCCGTTGTAGTCGGTGTGTTCGCCGAGCAGGTTGACGCGGCCCGGCGCCGAGGCGCCCGCCGCGGGGCGACTGGCAAAGGAGCCCTGGAAGAGCGAACTTGCGAGCCGCAGGGGAGAGGTCGGGGGCACACCGAGAGAGTACCGCCGGAGGGTGATTGAGGCAATGCATTCAGGGGATCGCGCTCGCGATCCTGGCTGCGGCACCCGTCGCGGTGCAACTGCCGGCCATCGGCGCGCCGCGCGGCGTGTTCCGCCTCGAGCTCGGCA
>DAOMFQ010000045.1:0-13439 GCA_035429905.1 Gemmatimonadales bacterium | reverse complement strand
AGGCCACCCGGGCCACGCCTTCCCAGGCATCCACCAGCATGGAATCGTGCGAGAGGGCGGCCCGGAGGAGGGAGTCGGCGCTGTCCAGCCTTCCGCGGCGCAGCTCGACGAATCCGAGCCCGACCATGCCGCCGGCAGAGCCACACTTCGCGGCGGGGCCGAACCGTGCTGCCGCGACGTCGATGGAGTCGCGGCGGTAGGCCTGCCAGCCCAGTTCGAGCGTGGCCCTCATGGAATCGGGGCAGCTCTCTTGCGCAGCGACGGGCGCCGAGCACAGGGCCAACGCCAGCCCGGCGAGGGTGCAGCCCCCGCGTGGGAGTGATAGATTCGTTCGCATGGAGATGACCCCAATGTCGGACCCTGCGGCGCCCGCGGCAAGCATGTCGGGTGACACGCGTGCACTCGGCCGGACCCTCGTCGACACCTTTGGCAAGGGCTGGGCCAAGGGAGACGTGCCCCTGTTGATGTCGGTGTTCAGCGATGAGGCCGTGTTCATCGAGACGCCGTTCAGCGAGCCTCGGAGGGGGCGGGAGGCGATCCTCCACTATTGGCGCGACATTCCGGTCCATCAGGCCGAGATCACCTTTTCCAGCGGCGAGATCTTCGCGGCCGGTCCCTGGTTCTCGACCGAGTACAAGGTCACCTTTCGACGCCGACGGACCGGAGAATGGGTCGAGGCGAGGGGCGCCATGTTCTGTGAGACGGCCGAGGGGAAGATCACCGAGCTGCGGATGTACTGGCACCGGTGGGCCGGGGGACGCGAGGGGTAGGGACCGTCCCCCACCACGGACGGATCTGGCGTCCGTCGATTCTATATGTCTTTGTAAGGTAATGGTTTAGAGCTTGGCACGGCCCTCGCTGTTAGGCGGTGGGATCGCAGGAGATTCCACAATCGGACACGTCGGTACTGCCAGGAGGCTCCATGCTCGCCACTCTACTCGGAACGATCGCGGTCGCCTCGGCGCTTGCCGACGGCCCTCCACCGCCGATCACCGTGTCCCTCAGCAACGGTGGGCAGTACAACCGCGGCGAATACGCCAAGGCCACGTTCCAGGCCGCGGCCGACGGGTACGTGCTCATCCTCCAGGCCGACCAGGACGGCCGCATCCGCATCCTGTTCCCGCTCGATCCAGGCGACGACAACTTCATCCGCGGCAAGAAGACCTACAAGCTCGTCGGTCGCGACTCCCGCGGGTCGTTCTATCTCGATCAGGCGGGCGGGAGCGGAATGGTCTACGCGGCGTGGTCGAAGTCGCCCTTCCGCTTCGCGGAGCTTGTCCGCGGTGATCACTGGGACTACAACGTCATCGATCAGTACAACGCGAGCGACGATCCTGAGTCGCAGCTGACGGATTTCGTCCTCCAGCTGACCGCCCAGGACTTCGACTACGCGATCGACCGGTACATCGTCTACAGCTACTCCGACTACTCCGCCGGCTCCACCACGTACATCGGTGTGTCCGGCTGGCCGTGGCCCACCTATTACACGGGCGGCTGGAGCATCGGCATCGGCTTCGGTGTGGGCTGCTGCTATGACCCGTGGTACTGGAACCCCTGGTATCCGGCCTATGGCTGGGGCTATCCGGCCTACGGGTGGGGTTACCCGGCCTACGGTTGGGGCTATCCCGGCTATGGTTACGGCGGCTATTACCCCTATTACCCGGGCTACGGCGGCGGGTACTATCCCGGGTACGGCTACCCCGGCTACGGCTACGCGGGCTACCGCCCCTACACCTTCAAGCCCGGTGGCACCGTCACCAGGGCCGGCAATCCCTACCGCCCACGCGGCGACGCGTTCGGCGCACAGGCGGTCGGTTCCCAGAGCGGGTACCGGCGCAGGCTGGGCGAGTCCGGTGCGGCTCTTGGTCGTTCGGTGACGGACGCGGCCACCATCAGCGGACGGGCCGACGCGGGCCGTCGCGCCGCCGCCCGCCCCGCGACGCCCACGGCCGAGTCCAGCCGCCCGGGAAGTGCGTCGGGCCGGCCCAATGGCGGCTCGACGACAGGTTCCACTCGCCGTCCCACCAATGGAGCCGGCACTGGCACCCCGACAGGGGTCTCCGGAAACGCCGGTAGGCGCTCGACCTCGGGGCAGGGGGCCGTGACTCCGCGGGCCCGTTCCGAATCGAGTCCAGGGAACACCAGCCGGGCTCGCGGATGGAGTGCCGATGGCACCCGCCTTCCCCCCGCCTCCGCCCGGCCACGGGGCGGTGCCTCAACTGGGGGCGGCGGGCGGAGCAGCTTCGGTGCCGAGCCGCAGCGTCGGAGTGGCGGTGGTGGCCAATTCCGACCGGAAACCGGGCCCTCGAACTCCCAGCCACAGGGACGGTCACCCGGTGCTTCGCCTGCGCCTCGAGGCGGCGGTTCCGGCGGCCATCCGAGCGGCGGTGGCGGTGCCAGGCCCAGCGGCGGCGCGCCGAGCGGTGGTGGCGGAGCTCGCGGAGGAACTGGTGGCGGTGGCGGCGGTGGTGGTGGTGGCCGACGCGGCCGCTGAAACAAGAGGCCCCCGGGGATCACTCCGGGGGCCTTTCTGTCGATCGAGACCGCATCGTCCCGTCAGCCCGGGTGGCGCCGGGCATACTCCAATCCCCATTCCAGCAATTCTGCCCCGCGGAGCCCGATTCGCATTGCCAGCGCCACGGCATCATCCTCCTCCATGCCATGGTCTCGCATGAAATAGGGAATCAGCGCGCCGCCCACCCGATTGCCGCTTCCGCAATGAAAGAACACCGGCTTCGCGGTCGGGTCCCGAAGCACGGCCAGGATCCGTTCCATCGTCGCGTCGTCGAGCGAGCCACCCGTGACCGAGATGTTGACGTATCGAAGCCCGAGGTCGGCGGCGAGGCCCGGCTCGTCGAACGGACGGGGTTCCATGGGGTCGCGAATGTCGAGGACGGTGACCGCCCCGGCCTGACGCGCCGCCCGGAACTGCTCGGCGCTCGGCTGTCCGCCGGTGACGAGCCCCGGCAACGGACAGCAGGCGTTCGCGATGCCGCTCAGGGCGGCGAGCAGGGCGTCGTTTGTGACTGGCATCGTGTGGATGGTGCTCCTGGGGACAGGCCATCAGGGCGTCCTCTACCTTACCTGCCTACCCGGACTCCTTAGATTACCCGCATGCTCCGCCTCGCGATAGTGCAATTCCGGCCCCGCAAGGGCGCCTACGCCGAGAACCTCAAGCAACTCGAGGCGTGCCTCCGCGAAGCAGGTGCGCTGTCGGAGCCGCCCGATCTCCTGCTCCTGCCGGAAACCGCGCTGAGTGGATACTTCCTCGAGGGTGGCGTCCGCGAGCAGGCTCGTACGGCCGAGCAGGTGGCGGACGACATCGCCGCTGCGCACCACGCGTCCGGCGCGCCCCCGCTCGATCTCGCGGTCGGCTTCTACGAACTCTGGCGGAACTGCCACTACAACAGCTGCCTCTACCTCTCCCTGGGCGCCGGCAGTCCAACGATCCGGCACGTCCACCGGAAGGTCTTCCTGCCCACCTACGGCGTGTTCGACGAGGAGCGGTTTGTCGAGGCTGGTGCCGAGGTGCGTGCCTTTGACACCGCGTGGGGCCGGGCCGCGATGCTGGTCTGCGAGGACGCCTGGCATTCGCTGATGCCGACGCTGGCGGCGCTCGACGGCGCGCAAGTCCTCCTGGTGGTGAGCGCCACGCCCGCACGCGGGCTCGACAGCCCCGAGGCGCCCGCCAACCTGGAACGCTGGGAGCGGCTGGCTGCGGATGCCGCATCGGAGCATGGGATCTACGTGGCCGTGGCCCAGCTGGTCGGATTCGAGGGAGGGAAGGCCTTCGCGGGCGGCTCCGTGGTGGCGGGTCCGTCAGGACGTGTCCTGGCGCGCGGCCCGCTCTTCGAACCCGGGATCGTGCGCGTCGATCTCGACTTCGAGGAGATCACGCGGACCCGTGCCGACCAGCCACTGCTCGCCGACCTCCGGGGCCGGCTGCCGAGACTGCTGGCCGAGCTCGGGCGGGCCCCTGGCGCCGCGGCAGCCGGATCCACGTGGGAGGGGCGCGGCGCCGGCCGGGTCCGCCCCGAGGCCAACATTCCGCCTCCGGCCACCGATCCGCTCGCCATCAACCCCGATCTCGCGCGCCGCTGGCTGGTCGAATTCATCCGGGACGAGGTGCAGCGCCGGCGCGGGTTCGAGGGCGTGGTGCTGGGGCTCTCCGGCGGCGTGGACAGTGCGCTGGTGGCCTACCTGGCCGCGGAGGCGCTGGGGAAGGACAATGTGACCGCGGTTCGGATGCCGTACCGGTCCTCGAGCCCGGACAGTCTTGCCCATGCGCAACTGGTCATCGACGCGCTGGGCCTGCCGAGCCGGACGGTGGACATCACCGCCGGCGTGGACGGCATTGCCGGGGCCATCGGCGGACCGCCGGACGCGGCCGCGCTAGGCAACATCATGGCCCGGATGCGGATGATCACGCTCTTCGACCTGTCCGCGAAGCTTCGTGCCCTGCCGATCGGCACCGGCAACAAGACAGAGCGGCTGTTCGGGTACTTCACCTGGCACGCCGACGATTCGCCACCGGTGAATCCGATCGGCGACCTCTTCAAGACACAGGTCTGGGCGCTGGCTCGCTATGTCGGTGTGCCGGCGGTGATCGTGGACAAGCCGGCCAGCGCCGACCTCATTGCCGGCCAGACGGATGAGGCCGACTTCGGCATCAGCTACGAACGTGCCGACACGATCCTGCACTGGCTGCTTTCCGGTTACCGACCCTCGCAGGTGGAAGGCCTCGGGTTCACCGCTGCCGAAGTGGAACTGGTGCGCCGCCGGCTCGACGGCACGCATTGGAAGCGCCGCCTCCCCACCGTGGCCATGTTGAGCCAGACCGCGATCGGTGAGTATTACCTCCGCCCCGTGGATTACTGAGGACCCGGCTTATGCTCCCCGAGTCTCGCCCGATGTCCTACTCGCGGTCCGAGCTGACCAAGCTCATCATGCCGCACATGCAGAACGTCCTCGGCAACCTCTTCGGCGGCGAGCTGATGTCGATGGTGGACCAGGCCGCGGCGGTGGCGGCCATCCGCCACGCCGGCGGGCCGGTCGTCACCGCCTCCATCGACCGGGTCGACTTCCGCGAACCGATCCCGATTGGCGCGCTGGTCACCTGTACCGGCACCGTGGACTACGTGGGCAACAGCTCGATGGACATCACGGTGGAGGTGTACTCCGAAAAGGTGAGCACCGGCGAGCGCCGCCACACCAACACCGCGCACGTCATCTTCGTGGCCATCGACGCGAACGGGAAGCCGATGCGGGTGCCCCGGCTCAGGCCGGAGACGCCCGAGGAAGAGGCCCGATACGAGGCGGCGCGCAAGCACCGCGAAGCGGTCCGTCGTCCATGACGCCACGGCGCGTCACGGCGGTGTTCGGCGGGGGAGGGGCGAAGTCGGCGGCCCAGATCGGGGCGCTCAGGGCGCTCGAGGAGGCGGGCCTCCGCCCGGGCCGGTACGTCGGGACCTCGATGGGCGGCGTCATCGCCGCGGGCGCCGCGTCGGGGGCTTCGGCCGACGAGCTCTCCCACCGGTTCCGCGCGGTGAAGGCGAGCCAGGTGGCGCAGCCTCGCGCGTTCGCGCCGGTCGCCGGGCTCTGGTTCGCCTCGCTGCTCCGCGCGGAGCCGCTTCGCGAGACGCTGGCGAACCTGGTGCCGCAGCGCAGCTTCGCCGACCTCGCCTCGCCGCTTACGCTCACGGCGGTGGATGTGGACACCCGCGAATTGCTCACCCTGGGTGACGGCGGCATCGATGTCCCCCTGCTCGAGGCGCTCACGGCTTCGACCGCGCTCCCGGTATACTATCCCCCGGCGGAGGTGGCCGGCCGGCGGCTCGTCGACGGGGGGCTCCGCGCGGTCCTGCCCCTCGACATCGCGGCCCGCTTCGAGGCCGACCTCGTGGTCGCGGTGGACGTGGGGCCCGGCTTCGATGAGCCGGCCCCGAAGCAGCGTGTCCGGGCGCCCGGGCTCCTCCTGGCCCATGATGCCTGCGAGGGCATCCTGATGGCGCAGCAGGCGCAGGACACCATCGCCCGGTGGCACGCCACACCGGGACGCTGCCGGCTGATTCACGTACGTCCGCCGCTCCCGCGCCGTGCGACGTTTGCCGCCGAGTTGTTCCTTGAATTCGAGACGGCGGGGTACGAGGCGACGCGCGCCGCGCTCGCGGAGGGACACCTGCATGCCTGAAACGCCGCGCCTCTTCACGGTAGACGAGGCGAACCGGACGCTGCCGTTGGTACGCCCGATCGTGGAAGACCTGCTCGCCGAGCACGCCGCCTGGCGTGCCGAGATCGAGCGCTATGAGCTGGCCATCGCGACCGACCCCGGCGAGGAGGGCGTGGAGCCGGCCGCGGCCGCGCTTGCCCGCCTGGCTGCCGAGTCGCGCGCCGTCCGGATCGACGCCTGCCTGAAGGAACTGGCCGACATCGGCTGCCTCTTCAAGGGGTTCGATGGCGGGCTGGTGGACTTCCTCTCCCTGCGGGAGGACCGGCCGGTGTACCTCTGCTGGCGCCGCGGCGAGAGCCGCGTGACCCACTGGCATGAAGTGGATGGCGGCTTCGACGGCCGCCGCCCCATCGACGCTCACCTCCTCTCGGAAGCGACCTGACATGCGACTCTGGCTCTTTCTTCACTACCTCGGCCAGGTGATGTGGCTCGGCGCCGGGCTCGGCTCCATGGTCTATGGCATCGTCGGCAAGCGGGAACCGGGTGCGTCGCTCGCCGCGATCGCCCGCGGGCAGGTGGCCGTGCACAAGCTGCTGATTGCCCCCGGCGCGGGGCTCATGATCCTGTCCGGCGTGATGCTGTCGCTCCAGATGTATGGCTCGGCCATGAGTGGCCCCGCCCCCACGGTGTGGATGCTGGTCATGCAGGGCGCCGGGCTGCTGGGCGCGCTCATCGTGCTCGCCATCGGCCTGCCGACGATCTCCCGGCTCGGTCGGGTGTCGCCCGAGGGGCCGACCGCCGCGCTCTATCAGGCCATCCGCCAGCGCCACGTCCTCATCTCGATCGTCTCGGGCACGCTGGGACTCCTCGCCCTGCTCGCCGCGAGCTTCCCGCTCCGCTAGTGCACCGGCGCGACCTCCTCCGCGCGGCGGCGCTCTTTCCCGCGGCGGCCTGGGTGCCGCGGATCGGCGCCCGCGCCGGGGCGGTCCCCGCCGCGCCGCTCCCCCCTCCTGCCGACGACGAGGCGTACTGGGCCGAAGTCCGGCGCCAGTTCCTGATCACCGACGGCATCTTCATGAATACCGGCACCTGGGGCGCACTCCCCCGGCCGGTGCTCGAGGCCATCGAGGCGCACATGCGCGCCTTCGAGACCGTCTTCCACCAGGTGCCGATGGACGTGCACGCGCTCCGGAGCCAGCTGGCGGCGCTGGTGGGGGCGCCGCCGGAGACGCTCGCCTTCACCCGGAACACGACGGAGGGGATGAACGCGGTGGCCCGCGGCATCGACCTCCAGCCGGGCGACGAAATCCTGCTCACCACCCACGAGCATGTCGGCGGCCTCTGCTGCTGGGAACTCATCGCCGCCCGGCACGGACTCGTGCTGCGCAAATTCCCGCCGCCGGTGCCGGCGCCCAGCGAGGACGCGCTCTTCGAGGCGTGGACCTCGCAGGTGGGCCCGCGCACCCGGGTCATGAGCATCTCGCATGTCTTCTTCAGCACCGGCGCCATCCAGCCGGTGCGGCGGCTCGCGGCCTGGGGGCGGGAGCGGGGCATCATCACGGTCATCGACGGTGCCCACCCGCCCGGCATGCTGGCGCTCAACATTTCCGACATCGGCTGCGACTTCTACGCGTCGAGCCCCCACAAGTGGCTGCTTGCCCCGAAGGGGTCGGGCTTCCTCTACATCAGCCCCGCCTGGCTCGACCGGCTCTGGCCGCTCATCGCGAGCGGCGGCTGGGACGACCTGTCGCTGAAGGCCGACCGCTTCGATCATGTCGGGACGCGGAATGAGAGCCTGCTGATCGGGTTCCAGGCAGCGCTGGCGTTTCACGATGTCATCGGGACGGACAGGGTCGAGCGGCGAAGCCGCGGGCTCGCCACCCGGCTCGATGCCGGGCTCCGCGCAGCGTCCGGCGTCCAGGTCGTGTCGCCCTCGGCGCCTGAGGTCCGAAGCGCGATGGTGTCATTCCAGGTACATGGGATGGCGGGGGCGGACGTGGTGCAGCGACTCTGGAAGATGGGCCCGGTCCGGGTCCGCCACGTGACGGAACACGGCCTGGATTACGTGCGGCTCTCGACGCATGTGTACAACACGCCGGACGAGGTGGATCGGGTGGTCGGGATGGTGGGAGAGATCGCGAAGACCTAGTCCTCAGTCCTCAGTCCTTTCCGCCCGGTCTTGCACTCCGGCCGCACCGGACACGCACCGCATTTCGCAATCCGCGCCGTACAGACCAGCGCTCCCAGCTCCATGACCGCCTGGTTCACGGCCCAGGCGGAGGGGCCGTGGCGGGTGTGGAGCGCGGCCGCCGCGTCCCAGAGCTTCCGGTCGCCCGCCGCACCGCGGGCGCGGGGATGGAACGCGCGCCGCAGCACCCGCGCGACGTTGGTGTCCACCGCCGGTTCCGCGCGCTCGAAGGCGAAGCTCGCCACGGCCCCCGCCGTGTACCGTCCGATGCCCGGGAGCCGGCGGAGCGCCTCGGGTTCCGAGGGAATCACCCCCGCCTGCTCCGTCGTGACCACCCTGGCGAGCCGGTGCAGGTTGTGGGCTCGCCGATAGTACCCCAGCCCTTCCCAGCTCTCCCGCACCGCCGCCGGCCTGGCCCGCGCCAGCGCTCCCACCGTGGGAAACCGCGCGAGGAAGCGCGGCCAGTAGTCCTCGACCCGGGACACCTGGGTTTGCTGCAGCATGATTTCGGACACGAGGATCGCGTAGGGGTCGCGGGTCCGGCGCCAGGGAAGATCCCGGCCGTGCCGGCGAAACCACCGCAGGAGGCGGCGGCGGAATTCAAGCGCGGATGTTCTGGAGCTGTTCGGGGTGGACTTCGCTGGCATGGGGGGGCAAGATAATAGCGATGCCGAGCGCACAGACTGTCGTTCTCCGCCTTCCGCGCGCCGTGGGCCGGTCCGTCATCGGTTCCCTGGCCCACGTGGGCCGCTTCAGCCTGCTCGTGGCGGAGCTCTTCCGCGCGCTCGGCGAATGGCGGATCTGGCTGCCGCGCACAATGGACGAGGCGCGCAACATCGGCGCCGGCAGCCTGTTCATCGTGTTGCTGGTGTCGTCCTTCGCGGGCGCCGTGACCGCCCTGCAGACCGGCTACCAGTTCCAGGGCAACCTGCCGTACTACGTGGTCGGCACGCTGGTCGTCGAGTCGATCGTGCTCGAGCTGGGCCCGGTGCTGACGGCCTTGGTGCTGGCGGGTCGCATCGGGGCCCGGTATGCCGCCGAACTGGGCACCATGCGCGTCACCGAGCAGATCGACGCGCTGGAGAGCCTGGGGCGGTCGCCGATGTCCCACCTCATCATCCCGCGGGTGCTGGCGGGGCTGGTCATGATCCCGGTGCTGACCATCTTCGCCAACGCCATCGGTGTCCTGGCGGGCTGGTGGTCGGCCAAGCAGGTCCTCCCGATCGGCAACGCCGACTTCACCTACGGCGCCCAGTATTACTGGCGGGCCTTCGACGCGTACTACTCCATCATCAAGGCGTTCTTCTTCGCGGGCGCCATCACGCTGATCCCCTGCTACATGGGCTTCAACGCACAGCAGGGCGCCGAGGGGGTGGGCAAGGCCACCACCACCGCCGTGGTGGCCACGTCCGTCACCATCCTGATCCTCGACACGCTCCTCGCCAAGCTGCTCCTGCATCCATGATCGAACTCCGCGACGTGCACAAGCGGTTCGGCCAGCAGGTCATCCTGAACGGGGTGAACTTCTCGGTCAACGAGGGCGAAACGGTGGCGCTCCTCGGCCCTTCCGGCACCGGCAAGAGCGTCCTTCTCAAGCACATCATCGGGCTGATCCACCCTGACTCGGGGACGGTGCTGGTGGACGGACTCAACGTCGGGACGCTGTCGCGCAAGGCGCTCGCCGCGCTCCGGAGCACCATCGGCTACGTCTTCCAGAACGGCGCGCTCTTCGACTCGATGAACGTCTACGAGAACGTCCGGCTGGGCATCACCGACGACGAGCACAACCGCGACAAGGCCTACTGCGAATCGCGGGTGCCGGAGTGCCTGAAGCTGGTGAACCTCGCGCCGGAAGTGGCCGAAAAGTACCCGGCGGAGCTGTCGGGGGGCATGCGGAAGCGGGTCGGCATCGCCCGCGCCATCGCCGGCCGCCCCAAGTACCTCCTGTACGATGAGCCCACATCCGGGCTTGACCCCGTCAACGCGGACATCATCGACAGCCTGGTCAAGCACCTCGCCGACACGATCGGCGTCACCAGCGTGATGGTGACCCACGATGTCCGGGGCGCCTTCCGGGTGTCGGACCGCGTGGCGCTGCTCAGCGGCGGGTCGATCGTACTGCAGGGAACGCCCCAGGAATTCCTCGCGTCGTCGGACTCGCGGATCAAGGCGTTCCTCGAGCGGGACTTCGAATCACACCCTTTCGCGGCCTGAGGCCTTATGGACCTGCACTACAAGCGGGAAGCCATGGTCGGCGCCATCGTGCTGGCGGGCGCCGCCGTCTTCGTCGTCGGCACGATGTGGCTCGGCGGGAAGAGCTTCGGCCGCGACAACGTGGTGCCGGTCCGGTTCGAGGACATCGGCAACCTCAAGACGAGCTCGCCCGTCAAGGTGTCCGGCGTGCAGGTCGGCAAGGTGGACAAGATCATCTTCGACAGTGTAGGCAGCGTGCGGGTCCTCCTGGCGCTCACCCAGAACGTACCGCTGCATGCCGACGCCGCGGCCACCATCGAGGCGGTCGGGGTGCTGGGCGACGTCGAGATCGTGCTCGACCCGGGGGCCGATTCCCTGCCGCTGCCGGCGGGCCAGGTGCTCGAGGGGGGGATGGCCCCCGGCGTGGGCGGGATGGTGAGCAGCCTGGGGGACCAGGCCAGGGCGGTCATGTCGGGCGCGCAGCTGCTGCTGAACCAGCGCACCGCGGACGACCTCCACGAGACGCTGAAGGCCATGCAGCGTCTGATGTCGGTCTATGCCGACACCCGCACCGGCCCGACCGCGGAAATGACGAAGCTGATGGTCTCGCTGCAGTCGGTGAGCGCGCGGCTCGACTCGACGCTCGCCAACCCGGCGCTGGTCCGTAGCCTCGAGCACATGGACAGCGCCACGGCAGGGCTCAACGACCTCACCCGGCGGCTGGCCACCACCACCGCCCGCATGGACACGCTGGTGTCGAACATCAACGCCGGGAAGGGCACCCTCGGCCAGGTGGCCACCAACCCCGCGCTCTACGACCAGCTCAACGCCACGCTCAAGTCAATGCAGGCGCTGCTGGACTCGGTGCAGGCCAAGCCGGGCAAGCTGACCGTCCAGGTGAAGATGTTCTAGGCGCGGCTAGCGCTGCACCAGCCGCAGGAATTCGTCCCGCGTGCTGGCATCCTCCCGGAACGTGCCGCGCAACGCGCTGGTGAGCGTCCGGGAGCCTTGTTTCTCGACCCCGCGCATCATCATGCAGAAGTGCGAGGCCTCGAGCACGACGCCCACCCCGCGCGGGGCGAGGGCCTCCTCCAGCGCCTCGGCGATCTGGTCGGTCAGCCGCTCCTGCACCTGCAGCCGGCGCGCGAACACCTCCACGACCCGCGCCACCTTCGACAACCCCACGATGCGTCCGTCCGGGATGTAGGCCACGTGGGCCTTCCCGAAGAAGGGCAGCATGTGGTGCTCGCACATCGAGTAGAACTCGATGTCGCGCACCACGATCATGTTCTGGTGGTCCTCCTCGAACAGCGCGTCGCCGATGACCTCCGCGGCGTCCATGTCGTAGCCGCGGGTGAGCCAGCGCATGGCGCGCTCGACCCGCTCCGGCGTCTTGGCCAGCCCGTCGCGGGAGGGATCCTCGCCGACCAGCTCGAGCATGTCGCGCACTGCCGACTGGAAACGGTATTCGGAGGCAGGTTCGGACCAGGGAAGCCGGGCGACGGCCATGGGGGGCTCCGTGTGAGGATGGGGATGTCTGGTAGGAACCCGTCGCGCCCCGGAAAGGTTCCATGGGCCCGCTTCCGGGGCCCATCAGCGGGGTTATCTTGAACCCCGCCATGACCCTCGCCCTCACCTTCCTCGGCACCGGCGCCGCCATCCCCTCGCTGGAGCGGAACGTCGCGGCCATCGCGCTGGCCCGCGAGGGCGAGACGCTGCTGTTCGACTGCGGCGAGGGCACCCAGCGCCAGATGATGCGGTATGGGGTGAGCTTCTCGCTCCGCGACATCTTCTTCACCCACTTCCACGCCGACCACCTGCTTGGCCTGACCGGGCTGGTGCGCACCCTGGGGCTCCAGGACCGTGTGGATCCCCTGCGGCTCTACGGGCCGCGGGGCGCGCGGAAGGTGCTGGACCACGCCCTGGCCGTGGGGATCGAGCGCAACAAGTTCCCGGTTGAAATAGAGGAACTCTCCCCCGGAGACCGGGTGGCGCGGCAGGGCTACGACCTGGTGACCGCGGAGGCCGATCATCGGGCGATGTCCATCGCCTATGCGCTGGTGGAGCACACGCGTCTGGGCCGCTTCCAGCCGGAGCGGGTGCGCGAGCTGGGGGTGCCGGAAGGTCCCCTCTGGGGCCGGCTGCACCGGGGGGAAACCGTCGAGCTCCCGGACGGCCGCCGGATCGGGCCGACCGACCTGGTCGGTCCGCCGCGGGCGGGGCGCACCGTGGTGATTTCCGGTGACACCCGGCCCAGCGCGGCCATCGCGGCGATGTCCAAGGGCGCCGACCTGCTGGTGCACGAGGCGACCTTTTCCGCCGAGGAGGCGGACAAGGCGGTCCAGACCGGTCACAGCACCGCCGCCGAGGCGGCCGGCATCGCGCGCGACGCCGGGGTGCGCCGGCTGGTGCTGACCCATATTTCTGCGCGCTACAGCCGGGAGGCGCCGGAGCTGTTGATGGAGGCGCAGGCCATCTTCCCCGCCACCACGGTGGCCCGGGACGGGCTCACCGTGGACGTCCCCTTTGCCGATGCCGAGGTCTCCGCATGACCAGCAAATCGAACCGCCTCCCGATGGCGCTTCTCGCGGTCGTGCTCGCGGTCCTGGTCTGGTCGGGGGTGGCGCCGCACGACCGGTTCACGTGGGTCCTCGAAGTGGCACCGGTCCTGATCGGGCTTCCGATCCTCCTTGCCACCGGGCGGCGGTTTCCGCTCACGCCGCTGCTCTACGCCCTCCTGGCGGTGCACGCCTGCATCCTGATGGTGGGGGGGAAGTACACGTACGCGGAGGTGCCCGCGGGGTTCTGGGTGAGCGACCTGCTCGGCCTCGCGAGGAACCACTACGACCGGCTCGGGCATTTCGCGCAGGGATTCGTGCCGGCCATCCT
>DAOMFQ010000044.1:0-13821 GCA_035429905.1 Gemmatimonadales bacterium | reverse complement strand
GCCGACGGCGGCGGCGCGTCACGGCCCGACCCCGAGGAGGGCCGCGGCGGTATCGCCGGGCGTGGCCTTCGGCAGGCTGATCGCCCCGACGGTCCGCACTCCCGCGGCACGCGCGGCGTCGATTGCGTCGAGGACGACCCGATAGCGGAGTCCGCGATCCGCCCTGAGGTACAGCAGGTGATCGCCCGGGCGGCTCAGGTACAGCTCCCGCAGCCGATCCACCAGCTCCGCGGCCGGCACGCTGTCCTCCCCCAGGAAGTAGTTGCCCTGGGCGTCGATGCCGAGGGTCACGGCATCCCGGAGCGTCTGGGGCGTCACGTGAACGGCGGGTGGTGGATCGGCGGAGTACTCGGTGAGGACCGGCGTCACCACCATGAAGATGATGAGCAGCGCCAGCATCACGTCGATCATCGGGGTGATGTTGAGCTCGCCCATCACCCCGGCCTCGCCCAGCGCCGGAATCCGGGGGCCGGTGGTCCCGCCGCCTCGCCGCACCGACACCGACATGTCAGGCGGCCCGTCCGGCAGCCGCCGGCGCGTCGTACTTGAAGGTCACGCCGGCATGCCGGAGCGAGAGCCATTCCAGCAACTCGTCGCTCGCAAAGGCGAGCTCGGCGAAAAGCTCCTCCAGCCGGGTGATGAAGTAGTTGTAGAGCCAGAGCGCCGGAATCGCGACCAGCAGCCCGACCGCCGTGGTAATCAGCGCCTCACCCACGCCGCCTGCCACCGCCTCGATGCCGCCGCCGCCCGTCGCCGCGATGCCCATGAACGAGTTGGTGATCCCGATCGTGGTGCCGAGGAGGCCCACGAACGGCGCGGTGGCGCCGATCGTCGCCAGCGCGCCCAGCCGCCGCTTGAGCTCGGACGCGATGGCGAGCTGCTGGCGAGTGACGGTCCGTTCCGCGGACTCGATGGCCCGGTCCGCATACGCCGGGTCGCCGAGGAGCGGGGCGACGCGCTGGAGCGCCTCGCCCAGGACCCGTCCGAGGGGGGCCGCGGCATGTTGGCGCGTCAGGGCGATGGCGTCGTCGAGGCGATTCTCCGCCAGGGCGCGCCCGAACGCCGGCGCCAGGAGGCGGTCGGCCCGGTGCATCCGGCCGAGCTGCCATGCCTTGATCGCCGCGACGGTCAGTGTGAGCACGTTCATGGCGGCGAGCAGAATGATGACCAGCCAGGGGAACAGCGTCATCCGGCTCATCAGGTCGAAGAGATTCACGACGGCCTCCTACTTGGCCTGGGTCCACGTGAGCGGGGCCCGCACCTTCACGGGAACCGCCAGCATCTCGGCACCGGACTGGATTTGGCCCGGGGAAAATCGTGCGTGCGTGACGACCTCGATTGCGGCGGCTCCAAACAGGGCGTGGGTCGATGTCACCACCGTCACCGACTGCGGGTCGACACGCCCGTCGACATCCACCACGAACTGCACCGTCGCCGATCCCTCGACCCCCATCTGCCGGAGTGTCCGGGGATAGTGCTTGAGGAGGAGGGCCAGGATCTCGTCCCGGTTCAGGAGTTGCGGCTTGACGGTGACCATCTCCACCGCGACGGCATGCTCGGGGCCCACCTCGACGGCGTCGGAGAGCCGGCCCTCCCTGGCCATTTCCGCGGCGAGGTCCGCCGCGATGACCGGCGGGGGTTTGCCACCGGCCACGCCGCCGACGACACCCCGTCCGCTGAAGTCCTTCTCGTTCACCGCCTCGGCGCCCGGGTCGGGAGGCGGCAGCGCCTCCTGGTCGGTCGGCGCCGCCAGCTCCTGGAACCCGGCGGCCTTGTCGGGCCGGGTGACGTCGCTCTGGACTGCGGGAATGGTCACCGCCGAACTCACGCCGACCGGCCGCGGCTTGGCGACCCGGCGCGGCGACTCAACGGAAGTGGGCGGGGGAATGTCGAGGTAGGTGGCCGTTTCGAATTCGCCGAGCGTGTCGCCGGCGGAGGCGGGAGCAGCCTCCCGGAGAACCAGCAATGCGGAGAGGTGCGCCGTGGCGACGCCAGCGGTGAGGAGCCACTCCCAGACGCGTCGGCCGCGCGGCGCCCCGGCGAAGCCGAGGGAGGAGAGTGCCGGAAAGGGCACCTCCGGCACCCGGACCAGTGGGCCGGCCGCCAGCACGGCATTGCCTGCAGAGGTGGTCATCATGACACGCCCTCGCTCCGGCCGCTCTCGTTCGCTGCCGGTCCAGCACGCGACGAACATACGGAGGAGTGAGTGAAGGTCGGGGCAAGGGATGATGAAGAAGAAGAGGGAATTGGGGACCCAGCGCTGGCCTGGCAGCCATCCGGCCGACACATTTCAAGAGTCGCCAACAGGGGGAGGACCGATGATCTGCCGGATGTGGCATGGCTGGACGACCCGGGAGGACGCCGATTCCTACGAACATCTCCTCCGCTCGGAGGTCTTCGCGGGCATCGCCGAACGGGGCATTCCCGGCTACCAGGGGATCGATCTCCTCCGGCGGCACCACGGGCCCGAGGCCGAGTTCGTCACCCTGATGTGGTTTGATTCCCTGGACGGCGTGCGCGCATTCGCCGGTGCGGATTACGAGGCAGCGGTCGTCCCCCCGGCCGCGCGTGCGCTCCTGCGGCGGTTCGACGAACGCTCCTCGCACTACGAGGTGATCGCCTGAGGACGAGGCTCAGCGCAATCTTGGGTGCAGCTTGATCACCCACGCCGCTTCGAGGCCGATCAGCCACTCGGGGCCCTGGTCGTCCGGGCGGGCCACCAGCGTGGCTGCCTCGACCGACAGGACGAAATGCCGACTCCCGATGGTCGTCACCTTGCCAACCTGCAGTCCGACCGGAATCGTGGCCGCCCCGCCGTCGGTCCAGTCAAACGAGAAGGAGAAGTCACTGAACCCGCCGAACCATCCTCCGGCGAAGTTGTACGTCAGGGTCGGCTGGATGGAGAGGGCACTCACGGAGGGACGCTCGGACGGGCCGGCGATGGAAATCGGATTCTGCAGCACCAGGCCGAACTGCAGGTCCGGAATCTTGCTGATGATGACCGCCATGGCCGGCCCCAATTGCCACTTACCCTGGGTGAGCGCCGTCGTCGAGGCTCCCGTGGGAATCACCAGGGTGAGGCCCGGCCCCCAGCGCCCCCACTTGGTCGGCAGCAGGCCGATGTCGAAATAGCTGATGTCGCCGAACCCCGCCTCTCCACCCGCCTCATCCGGGAGCCAGAGGTAGGGCAGTGTGGTCCGGGTCAGCTGCATCACCGGAATGAGACGCCCCTCGGCGATCGGAAAGACGAATTCCTCCTCCAGCACGGTAGCGCCGCCGGGGGAGCCAGTCCACGCCGGCGCAAAGAGGTTCCGCAATTGGAGGAGGGTGATCGGCTCGGTAGGATCATTGACCTGATTGGCCAGCGCCTTCCCGCCGGCGATGACCCCGGTCCCGACGGTTTCCTGCGCCACCAGGTGCGGTGCGATGCAGGCTGCGCCCAGGAGCCCCGCCACGGCCAGCCACCATGCCCGCTGAAGTCGCACGGCCCCCCCATGCCGGTGTGAACTACAATCCTACCGACGATTGGTGGCGATGGCGACCCCTGAATGGCGGCACCGGGGACCGAACGAGAACAGCCGGCCCGACTCGCGTCGAACCGGCTGTCCCCGTGCTGCCGTGCGGGTATCCTACGCGTTACGCGTTGGACGGCGCGCGGCTGACGTTCTCGGCCGCCGGGCCCTTGGCGCCCTGGACCACATCGAACTCCACGCGCTCGCCCTCGGCCAGCGACTTGAAGCCGTCGCCAGTGATGGCCGAGTGGTGGACGAAAACGTCCTTCGCGCCGCCCTCGGGGGTGATGAATCCAAAGCCCTTCGCATCGTTGAACCACTTGACCGTGCCGGTGGTACGCATTGCTGTACTCCATCCTGATGAAATCGGTCCGCGGCGGTGCCGTTGATACCGACTGCTACTGCCCCGTGACAAGCCCTCACGGGAAGGGTGGTGCGACGGTGCAGGGGACCTCCCCTGGCACCCTCAGCGGTCGTCGCAAGCAAACGGGGGCCACAGCATCGCTGGGCCCCCGACGTCTACTCGGAAATTGTCCGCGCACCCGTGCTTCGACCGCAGGCGGAACATACCCCGCCGGACCGGGAAGCGCAACACGGACATCCTGGCCGGCTCCCCGGGCGAGCCGTGACTCAGCTGTGGGGCTCCTGCCGCGCCGCCCTCACCACCCACACGCCGATCAGCAGGAGGAACCCGCCCCGGACGACCAGCGGCCCCGGCGCCGGCACGCCGTAGACGCTCGCCAGCGCCGGGCCGGCATACCAGTAGTAACTGGCCACCGAGCCGGCCCCGAGCAGGAGGAGCGCCTGCCGACGGCCGACGCCGAGGGCGAAGCCGAGGAGCCCCAGTATGGCCGCCCCCGAGAGCGCCCAGCGTGCGACCAGGCCGTAGACCGCCGGGGCGGTGTCCAGCCCGCCGTTCACGGTGTGGAAGTAGCCGAGCACGAACCCTGGAAAGAGGAGCGCGAACAGCCCGGACGGAGTGGCCATCCACCGCCAGTCTTCACGTTGGGGTTTCCCGATGCCCTGCAGCAGGCTTTGTCCCCCCACGAGATCGATGCACCCGCGCGCTGCACATCCCGTGCAATCGGGGCAGACCGCGCTCGCCACGCCGAGCATCGGCGACTGCCCGTAAAGCTTCTCCACCGGGAGCACCGGGCAGATGGAATTGCAGAACCCGGCCCGGCGCGAAAAGAAGAAGCCGCCGCCGGCGGCGAGCGCCCCGACCGCACCGATGGTTCCCGCCAGGAACCCACCATTCTCGTTGAACAGGAATCGCCGGGCGGGCACCAGCACGAAGAGCAACAGCGCCCCCGCCGCCCAGCCCCACTGCAGCGTGTCGGGGCGGAGCCGCGCACCGCGCCCCCGGTCGCCGACATGGCCGAGCGTGGCCAAGGGGCAGACATTGCGCCAGAGCATCGGGTTCACGAGAAAGATCGCCGGCAGGAGCGGGATGACCATGTCCCAGAGGAGCCGCAGCGAAGGCGCCGGCCGGAGCACGAGCCCGGCCAGGAGGGCCAGGGTGAGCATCACCCCGAGCCCCTGCGCCGCGCGCCAGGCGCGGGCCGGCGGAAGCACTACTCGGACACCCATCCAGGCGCCACGTACGATCCGGGAAGGAAGATGGCGGGGTCGAGGGCGGGCACCGGATCGGCCCGCACGTCATGGTACGCCTCGGTCGTGGTCACCTTGCCATTCTCGAGGAACAGGACCTCGGTCTCGATCCAGCCCTTGCCGAGCGTGATGTACTTGTTGAACTGCACCTCGGTGAGGACGTCCGGCTTCTGCGGATGCGGGCCCAGGCTCCGCACGAACACCAGCCGCTCCTGGTCGATCCAGAACTGCCGCGCCGTGGTGTCCCCGGGAGCGGCACCCACGATCCACACCGCGCGACCCTGCCAGGTGCCGGCATGCACCTTCGTCAGGTCATAGCCCAGCGTCGTCAGGCTGGCGATCGTCTTCTCCGCCGGTTGTCCGTAGACGTCGAAACCGAGCAGCATCAGCGGATGGACGAGGGCCCGGCCGAACTTCAGCTCGCCGTCGAGGTACCGGTAGATCGAGTCGTTCCGGAACAGGAGGACGCTCCGCGCGGAGAGCGGCGCGATGTCGATGCGCAGGGAGCCGGGGAGGCTCATCGCCTCGTACCAGGTCTCCACCGAGCCGTCGGGATGGGTCGTGGTCTGGACGAAGGTGGCCGTCTTGTACCACCGGGTCGCGTAGCGCGATTGCATGAGCCGGACGACGTCGGCGCCGGTGGCGGGGTCGGTGACCGGTGCGGGGATGGGGCCGAACGCGATCGCGGCGAGCAGCGGCAGCAGCACGAGCACCTCCTGGGGCGGGGAGCGGGGGGATCAGCCCCGTACGCGGGGCCGGCCGCCGCGGTTTCCCCTGCGGCGCGGCGCCGTTCCTGCTGTCGGTTCGGCGCCGGGCTCACTATGATACTACTCTCGCGCGCCCGTAGCTCAGGTGGATAGAGCATCAGCCTTCTAAGCTGAGGGTCGTAGGTTCGAATCCTACCGGGCGCACTGCGTCTTCTTCCACTCGTCGCCGGTTCCCATGTCGCCATCGCCGACCCTCCCCACCCGAGCCGAACTGCGGGCGCTCCTCGCGCTGGCCGTGCCGGCGGTGTTCATCCAGCTCGGGATGATGCTCATGGGCGTGGTGGACACCGTGATGGTGGGCCACCTGAGCGCGGAGGCGCTCGCCGCCGTGGCGCTGGGCAACCTCTATTTCTTCGGGGTGGCCATCTTCGGCATGGGCGTCCTCATGGCCCTCGATCCGATCGTGGCCCAGGCGGTCGGGGCGCGGGACGAGCCTGCCGTGGCGCGCGGCGTGCAGCGCGGCCTGCTCATCGCCTGCGTCCTCGCCCTGGTCGCGATGGTGCTGATGCTCCCCGTGGCGCCCGTGCTAACCTGGATGCGCCAGCCGGCGAGCATCGTGCCGCTCGCCTCCACCTACGTGCATCTCAGCATCTCGGGGGTCCTGCCGTTCCTGGCGTTCGTCGTCTTCCGCCAGACGCTCCAGGCCACCGGCCGCATGCGGCCGATCGTGTTCACGATTGTCCTGGCCAACCTGCTGAATGCTGGGCTCAACTGGGTCCTGATCTTCGGCAACCTCGGTGCGCCGGCGATGGGCGTGGCAGGATCCGCCTGGGCCACCGCGATCAGCCGGTGGGCCATGGCCCTCATGCTGGCCGCGCTCGGGTGGCCCGTCCTGCGGCCCTACCTGACACCGTTCCGCCCCGAGGTCCTGCACCTCACCCCGCTCGGCCGGATGATCCGCCTCGCCCTGCCGATCGGCGGGCAACTCCAACTCGAGTACACCGCGTTCGGCCTCACCGGCGTGCTGATCGGCACGCTCGGCGTGGACCCGCTGGCCGGCCACCAAGTGGCGCTCAACCTCGCCTCGCTCACCTACATGGTCCCGCTCGGCATTTCCGCCGCCACTGCTGTGCTGGTGGGGCAGGAAGTGGGGCGGGACCATCCGCACGGGGCGCGGCGCTACGCGCGCGCAGGTCTCGTGGTCGGCGCGGCGTTCATGTTGATGTCCGGCACCCTCTTCCTCGCCGCGCCGCGCTGGCTGGCCAGCCTCTACACCTCCTCCGATGCCGTGCTCCTGATGGCGGCCACCCTCCTCCCGCTGGCAGGGGTCTTCCAGGTGTTCGACGGGATCCAGGTCGTTGCCGGGGGTGTGTTGCGCGGACTGGGCGACACTCGGTGGCCGATGCTCATCAACCTTATCGGGTTCTGGGCCGTAGGTATCCCGACGGGGATCCTGCTCGGATTCCGGGCGGGGATGGGAGCGCAGGGTCTGTGGTGGGGGCTTGTGTTCGGGCTCGCTGCGGTGGCCGTCATCCTCCTCATCCGCGTACGGCGCCGCATGCAGGCGCGCCTCGGGCGCGTCCTCATCGACGACCACGCTCCCTCACCGTAAGCAACCTCCTGTCCCACATGGGGTTATATTTCGTAGATGGTGCCCGCCAAGCAGGTCTTTTCGCTCACGCCGCCGCTCCGACCGGAGCCGCGCTGGCAGGGCATGGCCATCTCGCTCGGCATTTACGCAGCCCTGTTCCTCATCGGGCTGTTCCTCCGCCCCCGGGCTGACAACCCTACCGCCGAGGCGGTCTCCGCCGAGGAGATCCAGGCGGCCCGGGAGCACCTGCAGAAGCGCCAGGTCAGGATGGTCTACCTGCCGCCCGCGGAGCGCCAGCGGCAGACACCTCCCGCCGCCACGCCACCACCCCGACTCCCTCCTCCCAAATCCGCCGGTCCCACGAAGCCCCCCGAGCCTGACGCGGACCCGATCCGGGCCATCAGGTCTCCCGAGGCCGATCCGGGAGGGGATGCCCGACGGCTCGGAGACGGCGCCCCCGAGTCACAGCCGAAGATCGCGCCGCCACGGCCGGTCCCGCTGGCCTTGAGTTCCGGTCCGCCGGCGCCTCCGGTATCGGAGCCGGCGCCTTCGACCGCGCCCGCAGCCGGCAGGGAGGGCGGTATCTCGCTCGGTCCCCGGCTCGGCCTGGCCCCGCGCGACCCGCGGCCTTGGACCCAGTCCATGCCCGAGCGGGGCGATTCCTGCCCGATGGTCGTGCCTGACTCGACCCAGCCGGGTGAGCCACGCATGGGCTCGGCCACCGGTCGCGTGCTGAAGACCGAGGGCGGCGCCCCGATGCCGAACGCGCACCTGCAGATCATGGGCACATCGTTCGTGACCTTCACCGACAATAACGGCGAATACACCCTGACCTTCGACGCGTCGCTGCTCGACCAGTGCCGTACCCAGTACGTGAAGGTCAGCGCCCCGGGCTACGAACCGCGCCTGCTCGTGCTGGTCATCGGCCGCAACATCCGGAGCGACGACGTCGCGCTCCGCCGGCACTGACCGGGCATGACGGAACCCCGCTTCCGGACCGTGGTGTTCGACTGCGACTCGACGCTGTCGGCCATCGAAGGCATCGATGAACTGGCGGCGGCTCACCGAGCGTCGATTGCCGCGCTGACGGAGTCGGCCATGCGGGGCGAGGTGCCGCTCGAGGCGGTCTACGGCGCCCGGCTGGCACTGATCCGACCCGATCGCGCCGCCATCGAGGCGCTGGCCCGCCACTACATCGCCGCCGCCGTCCCCGGTGCGCGTGACACCGTCCGGAGTCTCGCAGCCGCCGGGGTTGTGGTGCGGATCGTCTCCGGCGGCATCCGCCAGGCGATTCTGCCCTTCGCGGCGTGGCTCGGGCTGGCGGACTCGGATGTCGCCGCAGTCGAGCTCCAGTTCGACGGCGCGGGGAATTACGCCGGGTTCGACGAGGCGTCGCCGCTGGCGCGGAGCGGCGGCAAGCGGACGGTGCTGGAGGGGTGGCGCCGCGTCCTGCCGGGTCCGGTGCTGATGGTCGGCGACGGCGTGACCGACCTGGAGGCGCGCCCGGCGGTCGACCGGTTCGTGGCCTTCGCGGGCGTCACGGACCGCCCCGAGGTGACCGGCGCGGCTGATACGGTGATCCGCGGCCCGTCGCTGCTGCCCATCCTGCAACAGGTTCTTCATTCGGAGCCGGGCTGATTCTTCAAACGGGTATCGCCTATCTTTCACGCCCGAAGGCCCCCTCCGCCTCCTGAGAGATCCGCCATGGCACCGTTCGGCAACTTCTTCCTGCCCGGCCCGACCGAAGTGACCGAGGACGTCCTCGCCGCCCAGACCCGCCCGATGATCGGCCACCGCGGCAAGGGGATGGAGGAACTCCTCGCGCGCATCCAGCCCTCGCTGCAGCGCGTCTTCCGCACGGCGCGGCCGGTCTACATCTCCTCGTCCTCCGCCACCGGGCTCATGGAAGGGTCGCTCCGGAACGGCGCCCGCCGACGGGTGCTGTCGCTGGTCAACGGCGCGTTCAGCGACCGGTTCCACAAGATCGCCCTGGCCTGCGGGCTGGAAGCCGACGTGCTCGAGGCGGAGTGGGGCGGCATCCACGATCCGGCCCGGCTCGCCGAGGCGCTGAAGGGCGGACGCTACGACGCGGTGACCGTGGCGCACTCGGAAACCTCCACCGGCGCGCTCAACCCGATCGCCGAACTCGCCAAGGTCGCGCACGCGGCGGGCGACGTGGTGCTGCTGGTCGACAGCGTGACCGGCGTCGCCGGCGTGCCGGTGGAGAGCGACGCCTGGGCGCTCGACTTCGTCCTCACCGGCTCGCAGAAGGCCCTGGCGCTGCCGCCCGGGCTCGCCTTCGGCGTGGCACAGCCCAACATCCTGGAGCGGGCCCGCGCCCAGAAGGGTCGCGGCATCTACTTTGACTTCCTGGAATTCGAGAAGTTCACCCTGCAGAACCAGACGCCCAGCACGCCCGCGGTGTCGCTGCTCTTCGCGCTCGCCAAGCAACTCGAGCGCATTGACCAGGAGACGCTACCGGTCCGGTGGGCCCGCCACGAGGCGATGGCCAAGCGGACCTGGGCCTGGGCCGAGGAGATGACGGCCAGGGGCGTGCCGGTGTCGGTCCTGGCCCCCGAGGGGTATCGCTCGTGGACGGTCACCTGCCTCACGGTGCCCCCCGGCAAGAAGGGCAGCGAGGTCAACGCCGCCATGAAGGCCAAGGGCATCACGATCTCGGCGGGCTACGGCAAGCTCAAGGACTCGACGATCCGCATCGGCCACATGGGCGAGCACACGGTGGCCGAACTCGATCGGGTCCTGGCCGCGCTCGCGGAGGTGCTGACCGCATGACCGCCGCGTTCCGCGTCCTCATCGCCGACAAGATTGCCGCCGACGGGCTGGCCCCGCTCCGCGAGGACTCCCGCTTCGAGTTGATCACCAAGCCGGGGCTCTCCCTGGCGGACCTGACCACCGCGCTCAACGACGTCGACGCCGTCATCGTCCGCAGCGCCGCGAAGGTGCCGCGCGAGGCGATGGCCACCACCGGTCGCCTCAAGGTCATCGGCCGGGCGGGTGTCGGCGTGGACACGATCGACGTCGAGGCCGCCACCGAAAAGGGCATCGCGGTGCTCAATGCGCCGGCCGGCAACACGATCTCGGCGGCCGAACTCACCATGGCACTCATGCTGTCCCTGGCCCGGCGCGTGGCCGCCGCCGACCGTTCGATGAAGGCGGGGGCCTGGGACCGCGCGAAGCTGGGCGGCGGGGAGCTCTACGGGAAGACGCTCGGGCTGGTCGGGGCGGGGCGCATCGGCGGCGAGGTCGCCGTGCGCGCGCGCGCCTTCGGCATGCGGGTCCTGATCCACGATCCCTACCTCCACGCGGACCGGGCCAAGGCGCTCGACGCGGAGCTCGGTACGCTCGACGAAGTGCTCGCCCAGGCCGACGTCCTCTCGGTACACGTGCCGCTCACGGACCAGACCACCGGCCTCATCGGGGCCGCCGAGCTCGCCAAGCTCAAGCCCACGGCCTTCGTGCTGAACGTGGCGCGCGGCGAGATCATCCAGGAGGCGGCGCTCATCGATGCGCTGCGAAACAAGCGGATCGCCGGCGCCGGGCTCGACGTGTACGACACCGAGCCGCTGCCGGCGGATCACCCCTTCCGCGCCCTGGAGAACGCGGTGCTCACCCCGCACCTCGGCGCCTCCACGGAGGAGGCGCAGCAGAACGTGGCGCTGGAGATCGCGGCCGCGGTGCGCGCCGCGCTGCTGGAGGGCGACTTCAGCCGCGCCGTCAACGCCCCGGGCGTCGGCGGCGAACGGATGCGGCGGCTGCGCCCGCTGATGGACCTGGCGGAACGGATGGGCCGGATCGGCGCCGCGCTGGCCGGCGAGCGCCTCGAACGCGTGGAAGTCCGCTACGCGGGGAAGGAAGAGGACAACCTCCGCCCGCTGGCCGCCGCCGCCATGATCGGAGCGCTGTCGCAGGTGGTCGGGCAGCGGGCGGTGAACTTCGTGAACGCGCTGCACCTGGCGGCGGGGCGGGGAATCGCCGTCGAGCGGACCCGCCTGGCCCCGCGAAACGACTACGCCGAATACGTCGAGCTCCGCCTGTCGGGCGCCGGGGAAGGCGTCCGCGTCGGCGGTGCGGTGCTGGAGGGCGCCCATCCGCGTGTCGTGCGGATCGGCGACTACCAGGTGGATATCGTGCCCCGCGGCGACCTGATCCTCCTCCGGAACCGGGACGTCCCCGGCGTGATCGGGCGGGTGGGCACCGCGCTGGCCGGTGCCGGCATCAACATCGGGCAATACCACGTGGCCCGGCTCCAGGCCGGCGGCGAGGCGCTCGCCGCGATCGGCGTGGACGCCCGGCTCAGTCCGGAGCACATCGCGATGCTCCGCGCGTTGTCCGAGGTGACCGCAGTGCGGCAGGTGGAACTGGACTGACGCGCCCTTGCGGCGGGAGGCTCCTCCGCGGACATTCCGATGATCGCGGGTCGCCCCATCTGTCCCCTCCGGAGCATCCTTGTCACGCGTCCTGACGCTGGTCCTCCTGGCACTGACCGCCGCTCGCCCGGCGCTCGCCCAGGAGGCGCAACTCGGCACCGTCGACTTTCCTACATCCGGACAGCCGGCCGCGCAGGCCGCATTCGTCCGGGGCGTCCTCTACCTCCACAGCTTCGAGTACGGGTCTGCCGCGGCGATGTTCCGGGAGGCCCAGACGCTCGACCCGGGTTTCGCCATGGCCTACTGGGGCGAGGCCATGACGTTCAATCATCCCGTTTGGAACGAGCAAGACAGCGTGAATGCCCGGGCGGTGCTGGGGCGCTTGGCCCCAAGCCCGGAAGCGCGCAGGGCACTGACTCCCACGGCCCGCGAGCGCGGGTACCTCGACGCGGTGGAGGTGTTGTACGGCACGGGTGGCCCCAAGCCGCGGCGCGACTCCCTGTACGCGGTCGCCATGGGCCGGCTGGCCGCTGACTACCCGGCTGACCCGGAGGCCCAGGCGTTCTACGCGCTCTCCCTGCTGGGACTCAGCCAGGGAGATCGGGTCGTCCCGACCTACATGCGCGCCGGCGCCATCGCGCTCGCGCTGATGCAGCAGTACCCCGACCATCCCGGCGCAGCGCATTACGCTATTCACTCCTTCGACGACCCGGAGCACGCACCGCTCGGCTTGCCTGCGGCGCGGGCCTACTCGCGCATTGCGCCGGGCGCCCCGCACGCCCAGCACATGACCGCGCACATCTTCCTGGCGCTCGGCATGTGGGACGAGGTGGTGAGCCAGAACGTCATCGCCAGCGGCCCTGATCGCTCCCGGTGGACGCCGGGGCACTACACGGCGTGGCTGCAGTATGGGCTCCTGCAGCTCGGACGGGCGGGGGAGGCCGACTCCCTGCTCCGCGCCACGCTGGCGAACGCGGGCACGCCGCTCCAGGGAGGGCGGGCCAGCTACGCTCTCGAGATGCGTGCCGCTCAGATCGTGAACGGCCGCCAGTGGGCGGCGTCCGCGCTCACTGCGCCACTCGCCGTTTCCCGGACGACAGTGGGCGCCGACGCGGCAGACGCCTTCGCCCAGGGGTATGCGGCCCTGCAACGCGGCGATGCCGGCGCCGCCGCCGAGCAGCAGCAGCGCTTCCCGGCGCTCCGGGCCCGCGTTGCCTCGCGCCCCGACGCGACGCAGCCGGGGACGGTCGACGCGCTGGCCAAGGCGCTGGAGGCCGCGGTCGCGTTCAAGGCTGGCCGTCGGGACGAGGCCCTCGTGCTGATCGCCGAGGCGAACCGCGCCGAGGACGGGCTGGCGGTGGAATTCGGGCCCCCGGCCGTCGTCAAGCCGACTTGGGAGTTGCGGGGAGAGATGCTGCTCGCCATGGATCGGCCGCAGGAGGCGCGCGAGGCATTCGTCCGCTCGCTGGCCCTGCAGCCGAATCGCTTGCTGTCCGTGCAGGGGCTGGCGGCAGCGGAACGCGCGTTGGCCGCCACCGGGCGGCGCGGCGGATGAGGGCCGACCTTCCCGCCCGGCTCACTGCAGTGCTCGGCGATCGCTACCGCCTGGAGATGCGGGTGGACGGCGCCCCGGCCCTCATCGGCGAGGGCGGGATGGCCACGGTGTTCCTGGCCGAGGACCCGCGCCACGACCGTTGGGTGGCCATCAAGGTCCTGAAGCCCGACGTGGCCACTGCGATCGGCGCCGAGCGGTTCCTCCGCGAAATCCACATCGCCGCGCAATTGCACCACCCGCACATCCTGGGGCTCATCGACTCCGGCCAGGCCGACGGTCTCTTGTACTACGTGATGCCCTACGTGTCGGGCGAGACGCTCCGCGACCGGATCGAGCGCGAGGGCGCGCTGCCGATTCCCGATGCGGTGCGCCTGATTCGCGAGGTGGCCGACGCGCTGGCGCGCGCGCACAAGGCCGGCGTCATCCACCGCGACATCAAGCCCGAGAACGTCCTCAT
>DAOMFQ010000043.1:0-13832 GCA_035429905.1 Gemmatimonadales bacterium | reverse complement strand
ACCGTCTGCGGCATCAGGCCTCGGTGAACGCGCCCATCGCGCCGTACTTCTCGGCGCGACGGCGGACCAGTTTTTCGGGGCGGATCTTGCGCAGCTCGCCGATGTGGCGGAGCAGGGCCTCGCGCACCGCCTCGCCCGTGGCGTCGTGGTCGGTGTGGGCCCCCCCGACCGGCTCCGGGATGATCTCGTCGATGACCTTGAGGGTCATGAGGTCGGCCGCGGTCAGCTTCAGCGCCTCGGCGGCCCGCTCTCGCTGCGAGGCGTCCTTCCACAGGATCGCCGCGCAGCCTTCCGGCGAGATGACCGAGTAAATGGAATTCTCCAGCATCAGCACCCGGTCGGCGACGCCGAGCGCCAGCGCGCCGCCCGACCCGCCCACGCCGATGACGATGGCCACGATCGGGACCGGCAGCACCGACATCTCCAGGATGTTGCGGGCCAGCGCCTCGGACTGCCCGCGCTCCTCGGCCCCGAGGCCGGGGTAGGCGCCGTCGGTGTCGATCAGCGTGATGACGGGGGCGCCGAACCGGGCGGCGAGCTTCATCAGGCGCAGCGCCTTCCGGTAGCCCTCCGGGTGCGGCATGCCGAAGTTGCGGCGCAGGTTCTCCTTCGTGTCGCGGCCCTTCTGGTGCCCGATGACCATGACGGTCTGGCCGCCCAGCCGCGCCCAGCCGCCCACGATGGCGGGGTCGTCGCGGAAGAGGCGGTCGCCGTGCAGTTCGATGAAGTCGGTGAAGATGGTGCTGAGGTAGTCGAGGGTGTACGGGCGGCGGGCGTGCCGGGCCACCATCACGCGCTGGATCGGCGTGAGCGTCCGGTAGATCTCGTCGCGCTGGGCGGCGAGCTTGGCTTCGAGCGCGGCGATCTCCTCGCCGAGGTCGTGCCCGTGTTCGGCGCTGGAACGCCGCAACTCCTCGATCTGGCGGTCGAGTTCCTGCAGCGGCTTCTCGAACTCAAGCGTATAGGCCGTGGCCATGGCTACCCCGCCTTCACGTAGTGAACGGCACCGGCGCCCAGCAATTCACGAAGGGCCCGGAGGAGGTCGTCATCGGGGGCAATGCGGAGGCGGCGCGCACGGAGGCGGAGGGCCTCGCCGTTGCCGTCGCTCCACTCAATATAGACCGGCGCCGGACCGGGGTGGGACGCACACAGCGCGGCAGCCGCCTTGACGGCATCGGGCGGTGGGGCGTCCGGGGCGCGCCACCGGAGGCTGACCCCCAGGGCACCGCTCTGGCGCAGTTCCTCGAGCGGCCGCGCCGACTCGATCACGAACGGGGCGCGGTCTTCTCCACGGTCCCGGGCGCTGTATCCTCCGCCCAGCAGCACCGCGGCGTCCGCGCGGAGCACCTGGTTGAGCTTGGCCCAGGCCTCCGGGAAGACGATGGCCTCGGCCGTGCCGTGGAAGTCCTCCAGCGTGAGCCGGGCGTACTCCTTCCCCGTCTTCTTGGAGATCTGCCGCTTCAGGCCGGTCACGACCGCGGCCACGCTGACCGGGTGCTCGCTCCACTCGTGCAGCGTGGCCGTGGTCCGCGTCCCGAAGAGCTCGACCTCGGCGCGAAAGCGCTCCAGCGGGTGCCCGGAAATGAAGAAGCCGATGACTTCCTTCTCCCGGGTCAGCCGCTCCGCCTCCGACAGGGGGGGCACGTCCGGTAGACTATGCCCCGCCGGCCGCGAGGACGGAAGGGTCTCGCCGAACAGCGACGACTGCCCGGCCTCCTGTTCCTGCTGGCGCAGCTGTGCCTCCCCCAGGGCCCCGTCCAGGGCCTCCAACAGCTGCCGGCGGTGCCCGCCGAGGCCGTCACAGGCGCCGGCCACCACGAGCGACTCCAGGACCCGCCGGTTCCCCAGCCGCAGGTCGATGCGCCCGACGAAGTCCCAGAGGTCGTGGAAGGCGCCGTCCTGCCGTGCGGCAAGCATCGACTCGATCACCCCGGCGCCGACGTTGCGGATGGCGCCGAGCCCGAACCGAAGGCGGTTGTTGCCGACCACGGTGAACTTGAACCCCGATTCGTTGACGTCGGGGGGGAGCACTTCGAGCCCCAGCTCCCGTGCCTCGTTGATGTACTGGACGACCTTGTCGGTATTGCCGATTTCCGAGCTGAGCAGCGCCGCCATGAACTCGGCGGGATAGTGCGCCTTGAGCCAGGCCGTCTGGTAGGAGAGGACGGAGTAGGCCACCGAGTGGGACTTGTTGAATCCGTACCGGCCGAAGGTCTCGATCTGTGCCGCCAGCTCGTCGGCCAGCTTCCGCGGGTGGCCCTGGGCCATGGCGCGCTCGACGAACCGCCCGACCTCCTGCTTGATCAGCGCCTCGTCCTTCTTGCCGACTGCCTTTCGAAGCACGTCGGCTTCCGCCAGCGTGAAGCCCGCGAGGACGTTCGCGATGCGCATCACCTGTTCCTGGTAGGTGATGACCCCGTAGGTCGGTTCGAGGATCTCGCGCAGCGACGGGTGCGGGTAGGACACCGGCTCCTGCCCCAGCTTCCGGCGGATGAACACGGTGTGCATCCCCGCGTCGAGCGGGCCCGGCCGGAGGAGCGCGTTCGTGGCCACCAGGTCGTCGAAGCGGTCGCACCGCATGGCCCGGAGCGTTTCCGTGGCGAGGGCGGACTCGAACTGGAACACGCCGGCGGTGCGGCCCTGGCGGAGGAGGTCGTACACCGCCGGGTCCTCGAAGGACATCGCCTCGAAGTCGGGGGCGGTGTCGTGGCGGGTCTTGATCATGGCCAGCGCGTCGTGGATGACCGTCAGCGTCTTGAGGCCGAGGATGTCCATCTTCAGCATCCCGACCTTCTCCAGCGCACCCATTTCGTACTGGGTGATCATCACGTCCTCGCCGCCCGCCGACTGGCCCGCCCCCTTGGTGGGTGCCGTGCAGACCGGCACGTAGTCCGGCAGCGGGCCCGGGGCGATCACCACGCCCGCCGCGTGTACCGACAAGTGGCGGGAGATCCCCTCGATGCGCGCACTCAGGTCCATCAGCCGGCCGTACCCCGGGTTTCCCTTCACCAGTTCCCGAAGTTCGTCCACCTTCCTGACGGCGTCGGGGATGCTGAGGCTGAAGCCCGGGCCGGAGGGGATCAGCTTGGTGATCTTGTCGGCCTCGCCCGGGGGAATCTTGAGCACGCGCGCCACGTCCTTCACCGCGGCGCGTGCCTTCATCGTGCCGAAGGTGACGATCTGGCCGACGCTCTCGCGGCCGTAGCGCTGCCGGACGTACTCGATCACCTCGCCGCGGCGCTCGAAGCAGAAGTCCACGTCGATATCCGGCATCGACACCCGTTCGGGATTCAGGAACCGCTCGAACAGCAGGTCGAACCGGAGCGGGTCCACATCCGTGATGCGGAGCGCGTAGGCCACCAGCGAGCCGGCGGCCGAACCTCGGCCCGGCCCGACGGGAATGCCCCTGGCCCGCGCCGCGGCGATGAAGTCCTGGACGATCAGGAAATAGCCGGCGTATCCCGCGGTATTGATGACCGAGAGCTCGAAGGCCATCCGGTCCGCCACCGCCTGGGGCAGGGGAGTGCCGTAGCGCTGTTCCGCGCCCCTTCGCGCGAGATCGTCGAGCAGGGCCTCGTCGGTGGCGTACTCCACGGGGCGCGGGAAGCTGGGCAGGAAGTACCGCTTCTCGAAATCGAACTCGCAGAGCTCGGCCACCCGCTGGGTGTTCTCGATGGCCTCGGGATGGTCCGGAAACAGGGCGCGCATTTCCTGCTCCGACTTCACGTACGACTCCTGCCCCGTGAAGCGGAACCGCTTCGGGTCGTCGAGGTCCGCGCCGGTGCCGATGGCCAGGAGCACGTCGTGCGCCTCGGCGTCCTCGCGCCGGAGGTAGTGCGCATCGTTGGTGGCCACGACGCCGAGTCCGAGCTCCTGTCCGAGCCGGAGCATCCCCTCGGTCACCAGGACTTCCTCGGGGATCCCATGCTTCTGGATCTCCAGCCAGAACCCGTCGGGCCCGAAGCACCGGGCGAACCACGCCGCACTGCGCTTCGCTTCCTCGTAGTTGCCCTGCCGGAGCCAGAGCGCCACCTCGCCCGACAGGCACGCCGCGAGGCAGACGATGCCCTCCGAGTGCGACTCGAGTACCTCCTTGTCGATCCGGGGGCGGCGATAGAAGCCCTCCGTGAATCCGATCGAGCTCAGCTTGATGAGGTTCTTGTATCCGGCGCGGTTCCTGGCCAGGAGCACCAGGTGGCTGTAGAACGCGGGTGCGCCGGATGGCTTTTCACGCTGCCGGCGGGAGCCAAAGGCGAGGTAGGCCTCGAAGCCGAGGATCGGGCGGATCTTGGCCGCGCGGGCGGCCTCGTAGAACGACCAGGCGGCGTGCAGGTTGCCATGGTCGGTGACCGCCAGGCTGTCCATGCCCATCCCGCGGACATGATCGACCAGCGCATCGAGGCGGTTGGCGCCGTCGAGGAGCGAGTATTCGCTGTGGGTATGGAGGTGGGCGAACGCCATGGCCTGCCGGACGTGTCGCGCCCGTGGGCCGCCGGCGTCCGGCGGGACACCTGCGGGGCGGCGCGACGACGCATTGAAAGAGGGCCCGGCCCCTCGCCCCGGACGCGGGACGCCGGCACGAAACCCGTCGAAGGAGGGAAGCTATCGGCCGCCGGCATGATTGTCAAAAGCCGTTGCGCCGCCTTATTTTGCAGACTCTTCCCCCTGCCTCATTCGCCGCCCGGAGTTGCCCTCGTGCCGCTCGAATTACCCCGCCGTCCCATCCCGGTGGCGCTCCTTGCGGGGCTGCTCGCCTGCTCCGGCGGCGATGACGGGACAGGCCCGGGTCCTGTCGCGCTGACGTGCAGCCCCGGCCCCGCGCCGACGGTCCTCGCCCCGGGGGAGTTCCGGGTCGTGGACCCGGCAGCGTCTGAGGGGTGCCTGCGGCTTCCGCCGGCGGGTGTGGACGGGGCGGAGTACCTCATCGCGGCCCTCTCCACCGCCGGACAGGAGACGCCGTCCGGCGTCACCGTCGACTACGCATTGCAGGGGGCCACGCCGCCGGCGACGCCGGTGGCGGAGCCACTCGCGCTTTCCTCGTCACCTGCCATGGGTGCCGGTCGTCTGACGGACGCGGACAGGTTCCACCAAGCGCTCCGAGTGCGCGAGCGGCAGTTGGCTGCCGAGGCAGGCGGGCACGCCGGGGTCGCCCGCCTCCGCAGGGTTCCCATCCCGCCGGTGGTCGGCCTCAAGGACACCTTCACCGTCTGCGCGAACTCGGACTGCAGCGGATTTTCCACCGTCGTGGCCACCGCCAGGTACGTCGGCCCGAAGGGCGCCATCTTCCTCGACGACCTCGTGCCCGCTGGCGGTTTCACCCAGGCCGATATCGACATCCTTGGGGGTCTGTTCGACGGCGGGGCGAGTGGTGCTGCCCCGAACATGTACCAGATCGACACCATGGCCTTCGGCGGGGAATCGGACATCGATGACAACGGCCGGGTCATCTTCCTGCTCACCGACGCGGTGAACAACCTCAGCGGCAGCTGCATCGACGGGAGCATCATCCTCGGGTTCTTCTACGGCGGAGACCTCCTGCCGAGGTCTGCCATCAACCCTGGCTCCAACGAGGCCGAGGTGTTCTACGGCCTGGTGCCCAGTTCGAGCGGTGGCTGCGCGGTGTCCAAGTCCTTCGTCGTGCAGCAGATCGCGCCGGTGTTCATCCACGAATTTCAGCACATGATCTCCTTCAACCAGCACGTGCTGATCCGCGGGAGCGCCGAGGGCGAGCAGGTGTGGCTGAACGAAGGGCTGTCCCATTTTGCCGAGGAGCTCGGCGGACGCCTGCTCGGCAATGGCCCCGGGCAGGGGCAGGCCTCCTCGCGGCTGGTGCAGTTCGCGATCGGCGACATCCTCAACGCCAATGAATACCTGATGAATCCCGAGTCCCACTTCCTCGTCATGCCCAGGTCGTCCACCGCGACGCTGGAGGAGCGTGGGGCCGCCTGGCTCTTCGTCCGCTGGCTGGCCGACCACTACGCGGCAGACTCCAACGGGACCAGCCTCACGCGTCAGTTGGTCGGGACGACGCTCCTCGGTGCGGCCAACGTCGAGGCCGCCACGGGCTCCACGATGAGCCTCCTGGTGCCGCTGTGGCAGATGGCCAACTACCTCGACAACCTGCCGGGATTCACGCCCGCCGACCCGCGGCTCGCCTATCCGAGCTGGGACTTCCGGCATATCTACGACACCCTGCACGTCCAGCGGCCGGATCTGGTACTGCGCACGTACCCGCTGCGCCCGGACAGCACCGTCACCGGCACCTACGGCCGCACCGGCACGCTTCGCGCCGGCTCGGGGCGGCACCTCCGGATCCTCCAGCCCGCCAACGCGGCGAGCGTGGACGTGATGCTGGCACGCCGGACTGGCGATCCTTTCCCGGATGACCGAGCCGTGCGCTTCGGCCTGGTGCGGATTCGCTGACGACGACCCGGGCGCGGCACCTGTTCGTGGCCGTCCTGGGCCTGATCGCCGCTCCCGCCGCGGCGCAGGCGCCGCCGTCGGCCATCGTGACCGCGCTGCCGCCGTCCACCCGGTCGGCGGCGATGGCGGGTGCCGGCGTGGCGCTGGTCGGCGATGCCGGGAGCGTGTTCATCAACCCTTCGGGGCTCGCCACCATCAAGGTCCTGAGCCTCGAGGCGGCCTTCGCCCCGTTCCCCGAGGGCGGGGCGCTCTGGCAGGCCGCCGGCGCCTTCCGCATCAAGCAGTTCAACCTGGGCGGCGGCGCCGCCTACCTGCAGCTGCCGGACACCGCTGCCTACGCCGACAACGTCACCTGGGTCGGATCCGCCGACTACCGGTTCGGGCTGATCGCCATCGGCGCCTCGGCCCGGTATGTCTCGGTGACGGACACCAGCGGACAGGTGAACCGCGCCTTCACGACCGACGCCGGCTTCACCATGGCCTTCTTCGACATCATGGCGCTCGCCGTGTCGGTCCAGAGCATCGGCAACCAGCAACTCTCGGGGCTCGGGGTGTCGTTGCCGACCATGACCCACCTCGGCTACACCCTGAACTTCGTGGATCCGCAGGGCACCGCCCGCCTGCTCACCACGATCGAATGGGTCTGGACCGAGGGCCAGGACACGCGATTTCTGGTCGGCGTCGAGGCCGGGGTGGTACTCAGTGGCGTGGGGGTGGTGGGGCGCGCCGGCTACGGACCCCCGGCCCTTGGCCCATCCGGCGCGCGCTGGACCGTCGGTGGCGGCGTGGTGCTCGGCCGGCTCGGCCTGGACTACGCCTACCAGGCCAGCAACGTCTTCGGCGAAAGCATTCACGCCTTTGGCCTTCGCCTGACCCCGTGAGGCCCCGATGCGCTGGAGACCGGCTCGCGTGATTGTCGCCATCGTGGCCGCCCTGATGATCGGCTTCAGCACCGCGTACGTCGCCAGCGGCGAAGTGCGGTACCTGACCAGGGCGGGCCTGGAAGAGACCCAGATCCTCACGGAGCGGCGGCAGATCAGCAAGGTGCTTCGCGACCCACACCTCGATCCGGCGGTCCGGGGCCAGCTCGAGCTCGTCCTCGACGCGCGCAACGCGGCCGCGGGGCTGGGGCTCGAGGCGGAGGATACCTACACCCAGTACACCGATGTCGGCCGCGACACGCTGCTCCTGGTGTTGTCGGCCTCGCCCCCTGATTGCCTCTGTCCCGTCACCTGGAAGTACCCGATCGTGGGGCGGGTGCCCTACAAGGGCTTCTTCGACCCGGCGATGGCCCGCTCGGCGGCGGCGAAGCTCGATGCACGGGGGCTCGACACCTACCTGCGGCCCTCCGGTGCCTTCTCGACGCTGGGGTGGTTCAACGACCCGCTGCTCTCGACGGCGCTGGGCGGCGATTCGGTGGAGCTGGCGGCCCTGGTGTTTCACGAGGTCGCGCACAATACGCTCTACGTGAAGAGCGCCACGCCGTTCAACGAGACGTTCGCCCAGATGGTCGGATACCGCGCCGCGGAGGCGTTCTTCCGGGAGCGGGGCGACAGCGTCCGTTCGGTGCGGGCCGCCGACCGCTGGCACGACGAGCTCGTGCTGGGAGCGTACTACGATTCCCTCGCGGCGCGCCTGGACTCGTTGTATGCGGCACGGCCGGATTCCGCGGCGCTGGCCGCCGGGCGCGCCGACGCCGGCCGGTGGGCGAGGGAACAGCTCGAGGGACCGGTCGGAGGGCAACTGCGGACCATCACGGTGGGTCGGCTGGCGGACCGGCCGGTGAACAACGCGCGGCTCATCGCCGCGCGCATCTACCGGACCCGGTCGGCCTTGTTCGAGGAGTGGTACCAGCGGAACGGTGGGGACATCCGGGTGGCGGTCGAGCGGATGAAACCCGTGGTGGCCGGGGTGGAGGGCGACAGCGCCTACGCGAAGCTCGAGGCGGCCCTCCTGCAGCCGCCTCAGGCCGAATCAGTCCCGACGCCCCCGTAGCCGCCGGCCGCGAAGCCGGCCCTGGGGGTGGCGGATGGCTTCCTCGGCGGCGGACAGATCCACGCGCACGCGGCCCGACCCCTCCAGGATTCCTGCCACATCGGCCACAGGGCCGGAGGTCGGCTGGAAGACGCAGAACGTCAGCCCTTCCTCGCTCCGCGTGACCTGGCGCGCGGCCAGCGCCCAGGCCGATCCGGCGCCACCCGGCCGGAGCCCCACGACCAGCGGCACCGCGTCGGGCGGCAGCGCACGGCCATCGTGCCCGGGCAGCGAGAGCGCCGCGGCGAGCGCCACCCATCCATCCCACTCGTCGGTCGCCACGAGGTGGGTGAACTGCCATCCCTCCTCGCGCGCCACCGTGATGAACTCCTGCACCAGCCGCTCGGGGGAGGGGTGATGCTCCCCGTCGGCCCGGGTCAGGAGCGAGGCGCCGTGATCACCGAACCAGCGCTGCGAGGCGATGAGGTCGGTGGGGCGACGCCCCGAGAACGCGGCGTACCGCCGGGTGATCGCCACCTGGCGCTCCGCCTCCGCACGCTGCTCGGGGAACTCCGCCGCCTCGACCGCGCCGGCGAAGGCCACCTCGGCCGCGAGATACCGGCCGGCCCCCCGGAGGATCTTGCCACGCAGGTGCAGGGTGCCGCTGTGGGGCTCCAGCGCGAAGGCGCGGTCCAGCGCCAGCAACGCCCGGTCGTGCTCGCCCAGCCGATAGGCGGCGTAGCCCGCCTCGTGCCAGACCATCGCGAAGTCGGGATTCCGGGCGGCCGCCTGCTCGAGGGCCACGAGGCCCTCGCGGTAGCGCCCCAGCTCCACCAGGGCGGCGCCCTTCAGGGCCAGCGGTAACGCGGCCTCGCCGAACTGGTCGGCGGCCTGCGCGGAGAGGGCCAGCGCTTCCTCGAAGCGGCGCTGTCCACGCAGCAACTCGAAATACTCGCACCAGGCCAGGGCGAGGTCGGGTTGGCGATCGATGAGCTCGAGGTACGCTTCCTCCGCCTCGTCGAGGGAGGCGTCGCGGAGGAGGTGCCGCGCCCGGGCCAGGGCACGCTCACTGGGCTCGGTGGCAAACACGCGGAACTGTGACGTGGTGAACATGTCGCGAATGTATCGGCCGGACCGGAGTCCGCCAGAGGGGTCGCGAATCGGGTCCCCGCTGGCCGCCCTCGCGCGATGCGAGCTTCGGTGTACCTTTCCCCCGTTCGGCCCGCCCGCAACCGTCAGCTTCTCCGAGGACGCCCCCCCATGGACACCGGATTCGTGACCCGCGAACAGGACCGCCTCCTCGGCGAACTGTTCACGTTCCTGCGCATTCCGAGCGTGAGCACGCTGCCCCAGAACGCCGCGGACTGCCGGCGTGCCGCCGACTGGCTCATGGCCGAGTTCAAGCGGCTCAAGTGCTCAAAGGTCGAGCTCCTGGAAGGGAAGGGCCATCCCATCGTGTGGGCGGAGAGCCCGCGGGTGCCCGGCAAGCCGACGGTCCTGGTCTACGGGCACTATGACGTGCAGCCCCCCGACCCCCTCGACGAGTGGGTGTCGCCGCCGTTCGAGCCCACCATCCGCGACGGGAACCTCTTCGCCCGCGGGGCGGTGGACGACAAGGGCCAGGTGTTCTGCCTCCTCAAGGCCTACGAGGCGGTGCTGGACGCCAACGGCAAGCCGCCGTTGAACATCAATTTCATCATCGAGGGCGAGGAGGAGTGTGGCGGCGACGTGATCGTCGACCGCCTGAAGAAGGAACCGGAGCGGACCCGCGCCGACGCCGTGCTGGTGGCGGACATGTCGTATTACGCCCCAGGCATCCCCGCGGTGTACACCGCGCTCCGGGGCATGTGCTACGCGGAAATCCACCTGCGCACCCTTGAGCGGGACCTGCATTCAGGCACCTACGGCGGGGTGGCCCCCAACGCGCTCGAGGCGCTCTGTCGCCTGTTGATGGATCTCAAGGGGGTGGACGGCCGGATCCACATCCGCGGGCTGTACGACCAGGTCGTGCCGCCGAAGCCCTCGGAGCTGGAGGCCTGGAAGGCGCTGCCGTTCAACGTCCAGGAATATCTGCGGGACGAGGTCACGGCCACCACCCTGACCGGACTCAAGGAATACTCCATCCTCGAGCGGACCTGGGCGCTGCCCACCTTCGAGATCCACGGCATCATGGGCGGCTTCATTGGCGACGGGGCGAAGACCGTCATCCCGGCCAAGGCGGCGGCCAAGGTGAGCCTCCGGCTGGTGCCCGGCCTGACCCGCGACGGCGTGCAGGCGGCGCTGGAGAGGACCGTGCAGGCACTGGCCCCGACCTGGGCCAAGGTCGAAGTGCGTCCGCTCCACGGGGCCGACCCGGTGGAGGTGGACGTCACGGCGCCGGCCTTCGGGGTGCTCGACCGTGCCTTCGAGGAGGTCGTGGGGCGGCGCACGGTGTCGGTGCGGGCCGGGGGGTCCATTCCAATTGTGCCCAAGCTGGGCATGACCGGCGCGCCCGTCCTCCTGACCGGCATCGGGCTGCCGGACGACGGGCTCCACTCCCCGAACGAAAAAATTGCCGTCCAGCAGATCTGGGACGGCATCAAGGTGTTCGGGCGGTTCTTCGAGATGATGGCGGAGGGGCGCTAGCCGGCCACGAGCGCCCGGACCGAGGCGATGACTCCGGCCACCAGGTCGTCCGCCCAGTAGGGCTCGGGCCGTTCGCCCGGGGGCAGCGCCGCGGCGCGCTGTTCCAGGTAGGCGATGGCGGTGGAGGTCCACTCCGACTGCGCCGACGGCACAACGGCCCACGCGCCGGTGGCCCGCAGTTCCAGGGTGCTGAGCGCCTCGAGCTCGCTCTCGAGGCCGCGCATCGCCGCCGGCGCGCGGAGCCGGGTCGCCACGAGGTCGAGCGCGCGCGCCGCATCCGGGTCGAGCGGCTCCGGATTGAGGTGATGCTGGTGGCGGGCGTCCGCGATCATCTCGGCGAGCCGGAGGCAGACCGCGCGCACCGCGGGGGTGAGCGCCGGGGGGGCGTCTGACGCCCAGCTCTCGGCTGCGCGAAGAATCTGCGCCACCCGCTCGTCCGCAACCGACTCCGGCGTCCGCCGGGGTAGAATATCCGCCATGTGGTGGACATTGGCGGAGCCCCCCGTGAAAGGCAACCTCAGCGCCGCGGGCCCCTCCGCATCCGGACCGGATCCGGCCTCCCGTATCGCTCCTCTCCCCACGGATCTCCCCGCATGTGATAGCCGTTCTGCTCCCAGAAGCCCGGGTAATCCTCGTCGAGGAACTCGAGGCCGCGCACCCACTTGGCGCTTTTCCAGAAGTAGAGATGCGGCACCACCAGACGGACGGGGCCCCCGTGCTCCGCGGTGAGCGGCTCCCCGTTGTGCTCCAGTGCCAGCAGGTTGGCGGGCCGGACGAAGTCGGCGAGCGGAAGGTTCGTGGTGAAGCCCTGCTCCGCGTGAACCAGCACGTGCGTCACGCCGGCGTTGAGCCCCGCCCGTTCGAGAATCGGAGCCAGCGGGACGCCCGAGAACACGTTGTCGTAGCGGCTCCACCGGGTCACGCAGTGGATGTCGCAGAGCGACTCCTGCCGCGGCAGGGCGAGCAACCCATTCCAGTCCAGCGTGAACGGGCGCTCGACCAGGCCGGTCACTTCGAGCGTCCAGCGCGCCGGGTCGACCGTCGGGACGGTCCCGTAGTGCAGCACCGGCCACTTCTGGGTGAGGATTTGTCCTGGGGGAAGGCGTGCCTCGGTTGGGGTGCGGACGTCAAGGCGGGGAGGCATGCCGGCGGTTCTCTCAGGGAAGTGACGCCTCCTCAACACCTGAGAGGGCGGGAAGGTTCCACTCCCGCTCGGCGGCAGGTCGGGGAGCCCGTTCGAACACCCGTCCGAACGCCGCGGTGACAGCGTCGCGGGTCCGCTCCATCGGGTCCGCCGCGGCGCCGGCCCCCAGCTCCCGAGCGACGCTCGTCATCCTCACCCCGTCGATACCGCACGGCACGATCAGGTCGAAGAAGCTCAGATCGGTCGACACGTTCAGCGCGAAGCCGTGGAAGGTGACCCACTGCTTCACGTGGATGCCGATGCTCGCGATCTTCCGCCCCCGGGTCCACACGCCGGTGAGGCCCGCGCGACGCTCGGCCGGGATGCCGAGCGTGTCGAGGGCGTCGATGAGCGCCTCCTCGACCGCGCGGAGATACCAGTGCAGGTCGGGTCGGTGCTGCGTAAGATCGAGGATCGGGTAGCCCACCAGCTGGCCCGGCCCGTGAAAGGTGACGTCGCCCCCCCGCTCCACCTCGAACACCTCCACGCCGCGCTGCCGGATTGTGTCTGGGGGAATCGGGAGGCTCGTGTCCTTCGTGCCGCGCCCGAGGGTCACCACCGGCTCGTGCTCGACGAGGAGCAGCAGGTCCTCTGCCAGCTCCCCGGACTGCCGCGCCCGGCACAGCCGGCGCTGCAGTTCCAACACTTCGCCATAGCCACGCCGGCCGAGATCGGTCACCAGGATGGGCCGCGCGCTCATCTGGCCTCCCTGAGGCGCAGCACCCGGCGGCCGAGCGTCCAGGCGCCCGCCGAGGCCACCAGCGCCACGGCACCGAGGCCTGCCGGACCGAACCACGCGTTCACGGGAGCCAGGAGGAGCCCTGCCACGAACACGGCGAAGGCCGTGACCATGCTGAGTCCGCCGCGGCGGTAGGTGGGCAGGGGGGAGAGCGCGGCGAAACAGGCCGCGCCCGCCGCGATGCAGGTGCCGATGGTGCCGAAGATCAGGAGGAGGCCCGCGGGTGCCATGGGGTCCGGCTGGGGGGACGGTGGCGCCGCGGCAACGAGGCCGCGGACGCCGAGGAGGATGACGGCCAGCGCCCCGGCGCCGAACAGGATGCTCCCGCCGACGGCGGCCCCGGCGAGGGGAATGAAGTCCTCGGTCGGGGCCTCGGGATTGAAGTGCGCGGGCTTAGGTATGGAGCACCCGGCCCATCGAGTCGAGCGCCGCCTCGGCGATCGCCTCCGACAGGGTGGGATGGGCGTGGATGGCCAGGTCCACTTCCTCGACGGTGTACTCGTTCTCGCGAGCCACCGCGAGCTCGTGGATCATTTCGGAGGCGTGCCCTCCGACGATGTGCGCCCCGAGGATCTCGCCGTACTTCTTGTCCCGGATGATCTTCACGAAGCCGTCGGTCTCGTTGGTGGCCCGGGCCCGGCCGTTGGCGCTGAAGGGGAACCGCCCCACCTGGTAGTCGAGCTTCTTCTCCTTGCACTGCTCCTCGGTCAACCCGATGCTCGCCACCTCCGGGTGGCAATAGGTGACACTGGGGACGTTGTCGTACCGGATCGGGTGCGGCTTGTGCCCGGCGATGATCTCGGCGACCACGACCCCCTCGCGGCTCCCCTTGTGCGCCAGCATCGGCGGCCCGGCCACGTCGCCGATGCAGTACACGCCGGGCGCGGT
>DAOMFQ010000042.1:0-13931 GCA_035429905.1 Gemmatimonadales bacterium | reverse complement strand
ACGGGACGTAGCGCAGTCTGGTAGCGCACTGCAATGGGGTTGCAGGGGTCGCGGGTTCAAATCCCGCCGTCCCGATCTTCGACGGCCGGCCTTCGGGCCGGCCGTCGCGTTTCCACCCTTTGCTCTCGACACCACCGTGATGCCACGCGTCGCCCTCGCCACCTGTGCGGCCCTGCCGCAGCTCGACGTCGAAGACGCCCCGCTCGTGCCCGCGCTCCGGCGCGCCGGGATCGACGGGGTCCCTCTGGTGTGGAACGATCCCGCCGTCGACTGGACCGCGTACGACCTCGTCGTCGTGCGGACCACCTGGGACTACCCCAACAAGATCGCCGCCTTCCTGGCCTGGGCCGACCGCGTGGCGGCGGCGCGCCGGCTCTGGAACCCCGCGCCGATGCTGCGCTGGAACACCGACAAGCTCTACCTGCGGGAACTGTCCGAGCGAGGCGTGCCCATCGTTCCGACTCTCTGGTTTGCGCGGGGCAGCGTCGCGGACCTCCCGCGGCTCCTGGCCGAGGAGGGCTGGACCGAGGCGGTGCTCAAGCCGGTCGTGTCGGCCGGCGCCCGGCGCACCCGGCTGGTCGGGCCCTCCACGGTCCGGGAGGGCGCGCACTTCCTGGCGGAGCAGCTCACCCAGCGGGCGATGATGGTGCAGCCCTACGTCGCCGAGGTGTCGACCGTTGGCGAGCTCTCGTTGCTGTATTTCAACGGCCGGTTCAGCCACGCCGTCCGGAAGATTCCCGCCGCCGGCGACTTCCGCGTCCAGACCGAGCACGGGGGGCGGGTCCTGGCGGTCCAGCCCACCCCGGCGGAGTTCGCGGCGGGGCAGCGGGTGCTCGACGCGCTCGCCGAGGACACGCTCTACGCGCGGATCGACCTCCTCCCGACGACGGACGGCGTGCTCCGGCTGCTGGAGCTCGAGGTGACCGAGCCGTCGATGTTCCTTCGGTGGGATGCCGACGCCCCCGACCGGTTCGCGGCGGCCATCCAGGAAAGGCTCCGGTAGGGCATGACCTATTCCAATCCGGCCGGCCAGCGCGGCGCCGCCGCCGATGCCTATGTTGCGTCCCTCCTCGCCCTGCTCGGCAGCCGCGATCCGCTCGAGGTGCTCGGCTCGACGCCGGCCGTCGCGGCTCGCGTCCTGGCGCACGCCGCTCCCTCCGCGCTGACGAAGCCGGAGGCGCCGGGCAAGTGGTCGGTGGCGGGGGTATTGCAGCACCTGGCGGACAGCGAGGGGATCAACGGACAGCGGATCCGGCTGATGCTGGTCGAGGACACGCCGCCGATCGCGGCGTACGACCAGGACGCCTGGGGCCGCGTGTTCGGCTACGAGCACGCCGACCCCGGACTGGCGCTCCGGGATTTCACCGCGCTGCGCGCCGCCAACCTGCGGCTGTGGGCGTCCCTCGACGCCACCGCGCTCGCCCGCGGCGGGATGCACGCGGAGCGCGGGCTGGAAACCGCGGGGACGCTGATCCGCCTCCTGGCCGGGCACGACCTGGTTCACCTGAAGCAGATCGGCCGGATTCTCGGGGCTAGCGCAGGGAAAACCAGTACGACGCCTTGAGCACCAGGATGTTGTCGCCGGTGACGCCGCGCGACGCCACCAGGTCGCCGGCAGTGACCCCGCTGCCGGGCGCCTTGTCGTCCTGGTAGCAGATGCCGGTGTCGTACCCGGCGGCGCAGTCCGATTCGCGGTTCTGCTGCCAGATCAGGAACAGCGCGCTCCCGGGCCGCCACTCCCACCGCAGTACGACGTTGCTCCGATAGGACAGCACGTTGAAGTTGTTGTTGGGCAGGGTGAATGTCTGCCCGTTCGTGGCGTCGGTGACCTCGTAGTTGCCGTCCGGGTCCTGCGTGATCGTGGTGTTGTCGGTGCCGTACTCGCGCAAGGTCGTCGTTTCCGCCGCGGCCAGCTCACCGTACTGGGAGAAGTTGCCGCTCGACGCGAACGGCTCGGCATAGGCCTCGAGCGTGAGTCCCGGCGTGAACGAGTAGTTCAGTCGCAGCTGCATCGAGAGTGTCGTCTGACGGACCCACGAAAACACGTACCGCTCGTCGTAGGTGGCGGGCGGCCCGCCGGGGTACACGTCGATGTACTGCCGGGCGTTGTTCGACTCGCGCCAGGAGGGGGCGATCGTGACCTGCCACCGGCTGCCGGGGCGGGCGCGGAAATTCAGGCGAAGCGAGTTGAAGGAGGCCCCGAGGTCGTTCCACGAGGTGCTGTAGAAGAGCCCCACCTGGACGTTCTTGGCCTCGTTGGTGAACAGCTGCGCGTCGATGCCGCCGCCAGGCACGGTCGCCATGAGGGGGCCGCCGCGCGTCAGGTCGTCGCTCATCGCGGCGGGGCGATGGTAGATCCCCACGTAACTCTGCCACCAGTTCTTCCAGGTCTGGTTGGTATTGATGCGGAACACCGAGTAGGTACGGTTGCCGCCGAAATTCCATCCGTTGGCCGTGGCGAACCCGAGCCGGTAGTTGCGGAAGACCTTCCCCGCCCGGTTTTCCCGGTAGTTGACGTAGAACTCCCCGTCGATGTCATCGGCGCTCGACAGCCGGCCCAGGTCGTTGAGTTCGAACCCGGGCGACTCCGCGCTCATGAACAGCCCTCCGGTCCAGTGCTTCCCGCCCGCCTTCTCCGCGTTCAGTCCCAGCGAGTACCCGGCCAGCGAGGTCCGCGTGGTGTCGAGCACCGCGTAGTCCTGGTCCGGGCGCTGGTAGTAGTGCGCGGACGAGGTCTGGACTGCGGTCAGCGCGGTATCCGATCCGTGGATGTAGCTGAAGCCGGCAAACCCGCCCACCAGGAACTGGCCGTTGTTGAACCGGAGCAGCCAGTCCGCGCCACCCGAGACGGCCTGGCTGGTCATCTGTTCCTTCAGTGGCTGGGCGTCCGAGAAGCTCCGCGAGAGACCGGTGAGCGTCATCCCGACGGTGGAGGCCGACGCCCCGAATTCCTGCTGGATCCGCCCGACGAGGTACGCGGTCGACGGCTCGACCGCCACCTTGCTGAAGGTGTTGGTCGTGACGTCGTACAGGTTTGCGTACTCGCGCTGGGTCACCGCCCCCAGCGCCCCGATGGACATGCCCGACGAGGTGCGGCCCGTCAGCTTGGCGGCGCCGAGGATCGTGGCGTATCTCGGCGACTCGACGAAATCGGCGGAATCGGCCACGTCGCCTGTCGCATAGCCCTGGGGTGTGGCCCCGATCCGCCGCGAGTAGTAGTACCCCGGGCCGTTCCCTTCCAGGAGCTGGTTGCCCTCGATGAAGAACGGCCGTTGCTCAGGGAAGAAGGTTTCGAAGGCGGTCAGGTTGACCTCGGCGGGGTCGGCCTCGACCTGCCCGAAGTCCGGGTTGACCGTCGCGTCCAGGGTGAGGTTCGAACCCAGTCCCACCTTGAAGTCCGCGCCGACCCGCCCCTCCCACTCGCTGCCGTCGTCGAAGGGGTTGCCATAGGCGGGCGTGCCCGACATGCTCGCGGTGCCCGCCACGTACGGGATAAACTCGGCGCGGCGGCTCGGGACGATGTTGTCCATTCCCTCGAGCGTGCCGAAGTGCGAGAAGAACCCCGATTGCGAGCGCGGGATCATCACCCAGTAGATGTCCTCGTTGAAGCCGGGGCGCCAGCGATTGATGTTCAGGCCCCACTGCTGAAGCGCCTGCGTGTTGAACCGCAGCTGGGAGAAGGGAATCCGCATCTCGGCGTACCAGCCGAGGCTATCGAACGAGATCCGCGCCTCCCACACCGGGTTGAAGCCCGGGTCGCGATTGTCCTCTTCGTCCTGGGGATGGTAGGAGTCCCCCTGCACGCCGCCGGAACTGATGCTGAAGCTGTAGCCGGTCCGCTTGTCGTGGTACGGATCGAGCGCGACGATGAAGTATTCAGCGTTGCTGAACTGATCCCGGCGGGTCACGGGGCGCGGGATCTGCGCCACCCTGCTGCTGTACAGCCGGGCGCCGACATACAGGGCACTCTCGTCGTACGCGAAGGCGACCTCGGTCCGGTCGCTCGGCGTGGCGCCCTCGGTCGGCTGCTTCTCCGTGAAGTCGGAAAACCAGAGCGCCGTGGACCAGACCGGGTCGTCGAGGTGCCCGTCGATATGGGGAGACTGGCCGGTGATCGGCACGGCCCGGGCCACCTTGCCCAACCCGGGGTCGGCGGTCTGGGCGGCGGCTGGCACCACCAGGAACAGCACGCCAGCCAGCGTCTGGAGCACACGGGGAGCGAGTCGTCGGGGCATCGGCTCTCGGCTTGGTCACGGAAGGGGCCGTCGCCGGGGCGGCGACGGCCTCTCCTACAGGTGTAGTGGATTGTGACCCGACGTACCCAGCCGGTGCCAGGTTTCAGGCCTTACGAGCCCTTGGCGAGGGTAATGCTGCCGTTGACCGTTTCGAGGTCCAGCGTCCGGCCGCCGGAGCCGATCGTGCCGTGCACGTTGCGGGGACCGAACTTGCCCTCGACCACGAGCGGGAACTCCGATTCGATGCTCCCGTTGACCGTGCTGCCGTTGATGGTCGCGCTGAAGCTGGCCGGCAGGGTGGCGCGGATGCTCCCGTTCACCGTGCTCAGGTGCACGGTGCCGCTCCAGTCGGCCTTGCCCATCGACACGTCGACCGATCCGTTGACGGTGCTGGCACGGACCACGCCGGCGGCCACCACCCGGACGTCGCCGTTCACCGTCGACACCTCCGCGTCGCTCCCGAGGCGCTCGGTCCCGACCGAACCGTTGACCGTCTCGCCCACGAACCGGACGCCCGCGGGCACCTGGACCGTGAAGTCCACGTTCACGTCGTTGTCGTTGGTGTTCATGGTGCCCTCGTCGCCGGGGGCGCACTTGTTGGTCTTCTTCCCGGTGCTGGGGTACACGGCGCAAATCGTCACGCCGGCCGCGCTGTTGACCACCTCGATCGTGACGGTGGACGGGTTCGACTTCCGGCCCTTCTTGACGGCGGTGACGACGACCTCCGACCCGCTGCCGGCCGTGGCGCGGATGTCGCCGTTGACGCCCTTGATCTCGATGCTCTTGCCAGCCGCCACCGCGCCCTTCCAGCTCCAGGCGGGTTCCTGGGCGGCGCCGGTGCCCGGCGTGGCGGTCCAGGCGGCGAGGGCGAGTCCGAGTGCGGAGAGGGTCTTCATGGGGTGGTCCTCGGTGGAATGTCTGGGAGCGTGCCTAGTGGACGAGCCGGATCTGGCCGTCGAACGACTCCAGTTCGACGCGGGCGCTGCCGGTGCCCAGGGTGAAGCTGAAGCGCTTGCCCTCCTGGCTGCCGGTGATGGTGACCGGGATCGACGACTCAAATTCGCCGTTCCAGGTCGACACGGACACCGTGGCGTTCACCGTGCCCGCCGGCCGGATCGTGAGGTCGCCGTCGTGGGTCTTGAAGCTGTAACTGCCGCTGGCGGAGAACGGTCCGTCGAAGGCGACGTCGCCGTCCACGCTCGACACCCGCACCGCCGAGGAGGTGATCGACTCGAGCCGGAGGTCGCCGTCGACGCCCTGGATGGTGAGCGCGCCGGTCAGGTCGCGGACTGACACGTCGCCGTCCACTGCCTGGATGTCGAGCGTGCCGCGCGTGCCCTCGGCCCGCACGTCGCCGTCAACCGAGTTGAGGGAGACGTTGTCCGCCCCGCCGCTCACCGTGATGTCGCCGGAGACCGACTGGGCCTTGATGGGCGCGGCGATGCCGGACACGACGATGTCGGTTTCCGTTCCCTGGAGACTCACCGCCATCCATGCCGGCGCGTTGATCGTCACGTCCATGTCGGTCGGGCCGTTCCGCATTCGCTGCGAGACGCGGATCTCGCCCGAGCTGCTCTCGACGCGCAGTTCGGCCTCGTCGTCCTCGGAGGTCGACCGGATCTGCACCTCGTTGCGCGTCCAGCCGGTGACGGTGATGCGGCCGGAGAAGTTGTTGACCGCGAGCCGGGTGCCCCTGACCGCCGGCAGGGTGGTGTCGGTGGCCTGGGGGGCCCACAGGGCGGCGACGAGGACGGTGGTGGCGAACAGCATGGTCGGTCCTTTCAGCTCGCCGCGTCGGCGAGGGTGGTGGCCTGCTGCAGCAGGGCGATCTTCTGCTGCATCGTGTTGGCGAGATGAGAGCTCAGGTAGGCGTTGGCCGGGTCGGCCTCGAGGGCGGTCCGGGCCTCGGCGATGGCCGCGTCGATCCGGCCCAGGTTCCGCTCCAGGACGGTCACGGTCTTCGGGTCGAGCCGGCTGCGGCCCGCTTCCAGCGCGCGCTCCAGCTCGGTCACCGCGGCTTCGTAGCTCTGCTCCGCCGCAGCCGGGAGCCCGGCCTGGATGACCTGCGCGCCGGCTGGGCGGGGCGTCTGGATGGCCACGGGCGTCGCGGCGGGCGGCCGGAGCGCCAGCCAGGTGGCGCCGGTGGATAGCGAAACGAGGAGCACGGCGGCGGCCGCGAGCTGCGGCATCGTGACGGCGATCCGCCGACGGGTGCGATAGGCATCCAGGCTGACGACGGAGCCGGCCTCGGCACCGATCCGGGCCGCGATGCCGGCCCAGAGGTCGCCAGCCGGGCGGTCGACCAGGGTGTGGGCCCGGGTCATGACCCGGCGCAGGTCGTCCACGGTGGTACGGCAGGCCGGGCACTCGCGCAGGTGCGCCTCGAGGGCGATGCGCTCGTCGCCGGAGAGGTCTCCGTCGAGGTACTCGGACAGCCGGTCGGTCCATCGGTCGGTCATGGCTCGTTCCTCTCGGGGGCCCGCGGGGTCAGTCCAGCCAGGCGCGGAGCGCCATGCGGGCCCGGTGCAGCTGGGACTTCGACGTGCCGGTCGCCAACCCCAGCATGTCGGCGATCTCCTCGTGGCGATACCCTTCCACGTCGTGCAGGACGAACACTTCCCGGGCGCCGGCGGGAAGCCTGGCCATGGCCGCCTCGAGGTCCATGGACTCCTCGGGCGTGGTGCGGCGAGCCGGGGCTGCCTCGATGAAGGTTTCCTCTTCACTGAAGCGGTCGCGCCTCCGCCCCCGCTCCTCCCGGCGCCCCAGGACCACGTTCACCGCCAGCCGGTGGAGCCAGGTGGAGAAGGCCGCCTCGCCCCGGTACGTCCCCAGCTTCTCCCAGGCCCGGACGAAGACATCCTGGGTGACCTCGTCGGCGTCGTCATTCCCGTGCATCCGCCGCACGAGATTGTGGATCCGGGTGACGTGCCGCCGGTACAGGCGCTCGAAGGCATGCGTGTCCCCACTGGCGGCGAGGGCGGCCTCGACGGCATCTGCTGCGTGCCGGGATTCGTTGGGGTCTCGGGCCAGGGCCGGGACTCCCGCAGTTGGGGTTGGCATGCACGGGATTGGACGGCCCCGCGGGAGAAAAGGTTGCATCCCCGGAGAGGGGGAGCAATTCCCGACCTCGAGGGGAGCAATTGGCCACCTTGCGCTCCCGCCTACCGGGGGCCGACCTTACACCATGATGAGGCGCGTAAGCTGATGCGGCGGGACCTGCTCCCCATGGTCCAGGAGGCGCTGCGCGACCGCTACACGGTCGAGCGGGAAATGGCCCGGGGCGGTGCGGGCCGGGTCTTCTTCGCCCGGACGCTCGACGGCCAGGCCGTGGCCCTGAAGGTGCTGCATCCGGAGCTGGTGGTGACCGCCACCGCCGACCGGTTTCTCCGCGAAATCAAGACCCTCTCCCGCCTCGAGCATCCGCGCGTGGCCCGGCTCCTGGACTACGGGGAGCGCGACTGGCTGGTCTACCTCGCCACCGCGTATATCGAGGGGCCCACGCTGAAGGAGCACATCGCGCAGGTGCGCCGGGTGTCGGTGGACGACGCGGTGCGGATCGGGCGCGACGTGCTCGACGCCCTCGCCTACGCCCACAAGCACAACGTGGTCCACCGCGACGTGAAGCCCGACAACATCGTGCTGGCGCGGGAGGGCGCGATGCTGCTCGACTTCGGCATCGCGCGGGCCATCGAGGCGGCGGGCGACGAAAAGCTGACCCGCTCCGGGTTCACGGTCGGCACCTCCTCCTACATGAGCCCGGAACAGGTCGTGGCGGTGCGCGACCTCGATCACCGGAGCGATCTCTACTCCCTCGGCTGTGTGCTCTTCGAGGCGCTCGCCGGCCGGCCGCCCTTCGTGCACCGGAGCGAGGCGGTGGTGCTGCAACTGCAGCAGACGGCCGAGGCGCCGCTGCTGGCCGAACTGCGGCCCGAAGTCCCCGCGCCGCTTGCCGGCGCCATCCAGCGCGCCCTCGCGAAGGCGCGGGAAGACCGCTGGACTTCCGCGCTCGAGATGCGCGCCCAACTCGACCGCCTGCCCTGACCCCACCCTGAGTTTCCGCATGCGTCCATTGCCGCTCGCCCTCCTCGGCGCGGTCGCCGCCTTCGCCGGATGCCGCCCCGCGCCTGCCTATGACCTCGTGATCCGCCACGGCACCGTGTACGACGGGTCGGGCGGTGAGGGCCGGGTGGCCGACGTCGCCGTGGTCGGCGACTCGATCGTCGCGGTCGGCGACCTGGGCACGGGCCGCGGACGGGTCGAAGTGGACGCCACGGGACTCGCGGTGGCGCCCGGCTTCATCAACATGCTGAGCTGGGCCAACACGAACCTCATCGCCGATGGCCGATCGCAGGGCGACCTCCGTCAGGGCGTCACCCTGGAGATCTTCGGCGAGGGCGCTTCCATGGGTCCGCTCACCGACTCGATGCGGGCCGAAATGATTGCCCGGCAGGGGGACTTCAAGTACGACATCCCGTGGACCACGCTCGGGGAGTACCTCGACTACCTGGTCACGAAGGGCGTATCCACCAACGTGGCGTCCTTCGTGGGCGCGACGACCGTGCGGGTCCACGAAGTGGGCTACACCAACCGGGCCGCCACCCCCGCCGAGCTGGCCCGGATGCAGGACCTGGTGCGGCAGGGGATGGCGGAGGGAGCGCTGGGGGTCGGATCGGCGCTCATCTACGCCCCGGCCAACTACGCCTCCACCGAGGAGCTGACCGCGCTGGCCAGCGCGGCCGGCGAGTCGGGGGGGATGTACATCTCGCACATGCGCGACGAGGGCCGCGGCCTGCTGACCGCCACACGCGAGCTCATCACGATTGCGAGCCGCGCGGGGGTGCCCGCGGAGATCTACCACCTCAAGGCCTCGGGGCGCCCCAACTGGGCCAAGCTCGATTCCCTGCTGGCGCTGATCGATTCGGCCCGCGCCGCCGGGCTCCGGATCACGGCCGACATGTACACCTATCCGGCAAGCTCGACGGGACTCGACGCCACCATGCCGACCTGGGTGCAGGAGGGCGGACACGACGCCTGGGTCCAACGGTTGAAGGACCCGGCCATCCGGAAGCGACTCCTCGTGGAAATGCAGGGCGTTCAGGGATTCGACAACGCGTTCGTGAACGCCGGTGGGGCGGAAGGCATCCTGCTGGTGAGCTTCAAGAACCCGGCCCTCAAGCCGCTCACTGGCAAGACCCTCGCCGAGGTGGCCCGGATGCGTGGTACCTCCCCCGAGGAAACGGCCATGGACCTGGTCATCGAGGACGACAGCCGGGTCGGGTGCGTCTTCTTCACGATGTCGGAAGACAACTTGCGGCGCGAAGTCCAGCTTCCATACATGAGCTTCGGGTCCGACGGCGGCTCGATGAGCGCGGAGGGGGTGTTCCTGCTCTCCGGCACGCACCCCCGGGCGTACGGCAACTTCGCGCGGTTGCTGGGGAAGTACGTTCGCGAGGAGCAGCTCGTGACACTGCCGGAGGCCATTCGCCGGCTCACCTCGCTGCCCGCCGACAACCTGAAGCTCGTTCGTCGCGGGCGCCTCGCGCCCGGCGCGTTTGCCGACATCGTCGTGTTCGACCCGGCCACGATTGCCGACCGCGCCACCTTCGACCAGCCGCACCAGTACGCCACCGGGGTCCTGCAGGTCTGGGTCAACGGCGTGCAGGTGCTCCGCAACGGCGAACCGACCGGCGCCATGCCGGGCCGGGTGGTGCGCGGACCCGGGTACCGCGCACCCGACTAGATTTCCCCGCTCATCCCCGACCTGCGATCCGCCCATGACCGTCACCGCCGGCGCCGTTCCCATCCGTGCCCCCCGGGGCACCGCCCTCTCGTGCCAGGGCTGGCACCAGGAAGCCGCCCTCCGGATGCTGATGAACAACCTCGACCCGGAAGTGGCCGAGCGTCCGGAAGAGTTGATCGTGTACGGCGGCGGCGGGAAGGCCGCCCGCGACTGGCCGAGTTACCACCGCATCGTGTCCACCCTGCGCCGTCTCAAGAACGACGAGACCCTGCTGGTCCAGAGCGGCAAGCCGGTGGGCGTGTTCCGCACCCACGACGAGGCGCCGCGGGTGCTCATCGCCAATGCCAACCTGGTGCCCCGCTGGGCCACCTGGAGCGAATTCCGGCGGCTCGACGCGCTCGGGCTGACCATGTACGGGCAGATGACCGCCGGGTCGTGGATCTACATCGGCACGCAGGGGATCCTCCAGGGCACCTACGAGACCTTCGCGGAGTGCGCGCGCCAGCATTTCGGCGGGACCCTGGCCGGCCGGCTCGTGGTGACCGGAGGGCTGGGCGGCATGGGCGGCGCCCAGCCGCTCTCCGCCACGATGAACGGCGCCGCATTCCTCGGCGTCGACGTGGACGCCACCCGCATCCAGCGGCGCGTGGACACCGGCTATTGCGACCGCATTTCGACCGACCTCGACGAATCGCTCCGGCTGCTCGAGGCCGCGCGGAAGGAGCGCCGCGCACTCTCGGTGGGACTGGTGGGCAACATCGCCGAGGTGCTGCCCGAGCTGGTGCGGCGCGGGATTCGGCCCGACGTGGTCACCGACCAGACCTCCGCCCATGACCTGCGGGTGGGGTACATCCCGGTGGGTTTGGACCTTGGCCAGGCGTCGGCGCTCCGCGAGGTGGACCCGAAGGGCTACGAGGACCGGGTCCTCGACTCGATGGTGGTGCACGTGCGGGCCATGCTTGAACTGCAGAGGCAGGGCGCGGTGGTCTTCGACTACGGCAACAACCTGCGGGGGCAGGTGGCCGATCTCCGCGGCATGAAGGAGGCCTTCGATTTCCCGGGCTTCGTGCCGGCGTTCATCCGTCCGCTCTTCTGCCGGGGCGCCGGGCCGTTCCGGTGGGCGGCGCTCTCGGGAAACCCGCGGGACATTGCGGTCACCGATGACGCCGTGCTCGACACGTTTCCGAAGCACGAGGGGCTGGCCCGCTGGATCCGCCAGGCGCGGGAGAAGGTGCACTTCCAGGGGCTGCCGGCGCGGATCTGCTGGCTGGAGTATGGCGAGCGGGCCGAAATGGGCCTCCGCTTCAACTGGCTGGTCAAGAAGGGCAAGGTCGAGGCACCGCTCGTGATCGGGCGTGACCACCTCGATACCGGTTCGGTGGCGTCGCCCAACCGCGAGACCGAGGGGATGATGGACGGATCGGACGCCATCGCCGACTGGCCGCTCCTCAACGCGATGCTGAACACCGCCTGCGGCGCGAGCTGGGTCTCGCTGCACCACGGCGGTGGCGTCGGCATCGGGTACTCGATTCATTCGGGCATGGTGGCGGTCGCGGATGGCACGGAGATGGGCGACCGGCGGCTCCAGCGCGTGCTGACCGCCGACCCGGGCACCGGCGTCATGCGGCACGCCGACGCGGGCTACCCGATCGCGATCGAGACGGCGCGGGAGCGCGGCATCGACCTGCCGATGCTCAACCCCGAGTGACGCCCGCATGACGGTGCTCCGGAACATCGGCCTGCTGGCCACCTGCCGGGCGGCCGGCGGCCAGTCGGACCTGCACCTCATCCCGCGCGCCGCCGTCGCCTGGGAGGGGAGCACGATCCGCTGGGTCGGCCCCGAAGCCGAACTGCCGCCCGACCAGGCGCGAGGGGAGTCGCTCGACGCCGGTGGGCGGCTCGTCGCGCCCGGACTCGTGGATTGCCATACCCACCTCGCGTTCGGCGGCTGGCGCGCCGACGAATTCGAGCGCCGGCTCCAGGGGGCAACGTACCTCGACATCGCGCGGGCGGGCGGCGGCATCCTGTCCACGGTGCGCGCCACGCGCGCCGCGTCGGACGACGAGCTGCTTCGCCGCGCCTCCGCCGCGCTGGAGGGCATGCGCCGCCTCGGCGTGACGACGGTCGAGTGCAAGAGCGGCTACGGCCTGGACCTCGACACCGAACTGCGGCTGCTCCGTACGTACCGGACGCTGGCGGCCACGCAGCCGAGTCGCCTGGTGCCCACGTTTCTCGGTGCGCACGTCGTCCCCGCCGAGCACCGGGCCGATCGTGCCGTCTACATCCGCGCGCTCCTTGAGCAGATGATTCCCGCGGTCGCCGCCGAGGGGCTGGCGACGTGTTGCGACGTGTTCGTGGAGGACACGGCGTTCAGCGTCGAGGAGGCGCGCGGCATCCTCCTGGCCGGGCGTGCGGCGGGACTGGCGCCCAAGCTGCACGCCGACCAGCTCTCCGCGGGCGGCGGGGCCGAACTCGCGGCCGAGGTGGGGGCGTTGAGCGCCGACCACCTGGAATGCGCCTCGGACGCCGGAATCGCGGCGATGGCGGCGGCGGGTGTCGTGGCGGTGAGCCTTCCGATCGCGACCCTCTACCTGCGGCAGTCGCCGATGCCGGCGCGGAAGTTCATCGAGGCTGGCGTGCCGGTGGCCGTCGCCACGGACTTCAACCCCGGGTCCGCGCCCAGCTGGGACCTGCCGCTCGCCATGATGCTGGCCTGCCACCTGCAGCGCATGACGCCGGCCGAGGTGCTCAAGGGGGCGACCAGCATCGCGGCCCGGGCACTGGGCCTCACCGGTCAGGCGGGCGAAGTATCGGTTGGCGCCCGGGCAGACCTGGCTGTCATCGACTCACCCGACGTGAATCATTGGTTATACCACTTCAGGCCGAATGCCTGCGTCCGCACGATCATCGCGGGCCACACCTGTTGGCAGGCTCCGGCGTCCTAGGCTCCCGAGGCACCCCATGCTGCAGTTCACGACGCCCGACATCATCCTCCCCGCGACCGGGGCGGACGACCCGCGTCTCGGTCATCTGCTCGGCACGCAGCTGGCGGACGGCTCGGTGCCGCGTGCGGTGCTCATTGGATTCCCATCCGACGAAGGAGTGCACCGCAATGGCGGGCGGGTGGGCGCCGCGGGCGCGCCGGACGAGATCCGGCGCATGCTGTTCCGGCTTACGCCCGACCCGGAGCGCTTCGAGGAGTCGGTGGAACTGCTCGAGCACACGCTGGACCTGGGAAATCTCGTGCTCACCGACGACGTCGAGCGCGACCAGGCGCTGCTCGGCGAGGCGCTCGCCCCGTTGCTGCGCGCCGGGTCGTTCGTGATCGTGCTGGGCGGCGGCCACGAAACCTCCTTCGGCCACTTCCAGGGTTACGCTGCGGGCGGGCGGCGGGTCGGCATCCTGAACTGGGACGCGCACCCCGACGTGCGGGAGCTGAAGGACGGCCTCGGTCACGCCGGCTCGCCGTTCCGCCAGGCGATCCTCGACCCGTCCGGGGGATGCCGCCAGTTCATCGCCGCCGGGCTCCTGCCCCACGTCGTGGCGCGCTCGCACCTGGAGTTCCTCGCGGCCCACGGCGCGCGCTTCGTCTGGCGGCGCGACCTCTCGCCGGCGCGGGTGGACGAACTCTACGCATCGCTCGAGGGCCCGTCCTTCGTGAGCTTCGACCTCGACGCGGTGGAGCAGGCGTCGGCGCCGGGCGCGAGTTCGCCCTCGGTCGGCGGGATCACCGCCGACCTGTGGCTGCACGCGGCGTACCAGGCGGGGCGGACGCCGGCGGTGCGCTCCTGCGACCTGGTGGAGATGAATCCGGTCTACGACCGCGATAACGCCGCCGCGCGCATGGCGGCTGCCACGGTGTGGAGCGTGCTGAAAGGATTGGCAGAACGGGAACTGTAGGGGCGCCCGGCGGTGCGCCCCTACGTGTTCACGTCAAAGCCGGCCACTGCTGTGAC
>DAOMFQ010000041.1:0-13948 GCA_035429905.1 Gemmatimonadales bacterium | reverse complement strand
CATGATGCCCCGGCCGTAGCGCAGGATGCTGTAGAGGTAGCCGTCGGTGTAGCCGCGCGCCTGCGCGGTGAGGAGCGAGCGGGCCGCGAGCCGCGGACCCACCGGCCCGTCGGCCGCCCCGCCCGCGCCGTGGCAGACGGCGCAGAAGGTCTGGTACAGGGTGTCGGCCCGCGCCGAGGGCGCCTGGCCCGCCAGCGGGTTGACCAGCCGGTCTGCGGTGGTGGTGTTGGCCACCAGCCATTCGGCCGACCAGTCGGCCTCGCCGCCGGTGACCGGCACGGTGCCGGGCGGCGTGTTCCGCGGAATGCCGACCGCGGAATAGGGCCAGACGGCCCGGGACGAGATCATGTGATCGAACCAGGGCACCTGCGCCAGGAGGTTGTCCGGCGAGGGGACGTCGTTGTACCAGGTGTTGCAGCCGGTCGCGGCCCCGAGGAGCAGCGCGAGCGCGACGGCCGGGCGGGCACTACGCGGCATGCGTCACCTCCACCGAGCCGGCCCGCTTGAGCAGCCCCTCGACCGCGGCGGCCTGGTCCGCGCGACAGGGCACGAACACGCCGATCTGGTCATCGCTGAACTTCCCGCTGTAGGGCACCCGCTTCCGCGCCTGCACCGCCGACATGATGATGACCCCGGCCACCGTGCTGAGGGCGCCGCAGAGCACCATCAGCTCGAAGGCGAAGACCACGTACGGCGGCACCGAAGGCACCGGCTTGCCGCCGACGAGGATGGGCCAGTTGTTCGACATCCAGATGGTCATGGCGAAGCCGGCCGCGCAGCCGGTGAGGCCCCCGACCAGCGTGAAGAGGCGGACCGGGCTCACCTTGTGGTCGAGCACTTCCTCGAGCTCGTGGTTCGGCGCCGCCGAGTACACCGTCAGGTCGGTGTGCCCCTGGGCCTTGAGGGCGCGGATGGCGTCGGTGGCCGCGTCGATGTGGATGAAGCTGCCGAGGACGCCGGGCGTCATGGTCGCCATCAGTGGCCTCCCCGCTTCCGGGGCATCGGAATCGTTTCCTTGATTTCCTGGATGGCGATGATCGGGAACGTCCGGGCGAAGAGCAGGAAGTACATCCCGAACCAGCCGAACGACCCGGCCAGAATGCCCCAGTCCGCCCAGGTCGGGTTCATCTGGCCCCAGGCCCACGGCTCGTAGTCGTTGCTGAGCGACGAGACGATGATCACGTAGCGCTCGAACCACATCCCGATGTTGATGAAGATCGAGATGACGAACAGCGACGTCAGATTGGTCCGGATCTTCTTGAACCAGAGCAGCTGCGACACGAAGGCGTTGCAGATGATCATGCTCCAGCCGGCCCACCACATCGGGCCGAACGCCCGGCGCCAGAAGGTGACCTGCTCGAACGGGCTCCCGCTGTACCACGCCACGAAGTACTCCATCGCGTAGGCGTAGAACAGGATCGACCCGGTGAACAGCGTGAGCTTGGCCAGGTTGTCGAAGTGGTAGTCCACGATCATGTGCTCGACCCGGAGCAGCTTCCGGAGCGGGATCAGCAGGGTGAGCACCATGCCGATGCCCGAGTAGATGGCGCCGGCCACGAAGTAGGGCGCGAAGATCGTCCCGTGCCAGCCCGGGATGATGGACATCGCGAAGTCCCAGGACACCACCGAGTGTACCGAGAGCACCAGCGGGGTGGCCAGGGCGGCCAGGTAGAGGTAGCCGCGCGTGTAGTGCCGCCACTGGTTGTCGCTGCCCGTCCAGCCCAGCGCGCAGGCAGTGTAGAGCTTCTTCCGCCAGCCGGACATCTTGTCCCGCACCGCGGCGATGTCCGGCACCAGGCCGACCACCAGGAAGGTGGTGGACACCGTCAGGTAGGTGGAGATGGCGAAGACGTCCCAGAGGAGCGGCGACTTGAAGTTCGGCCAGAGGTACCGCTGGTTGGGGTACGGCAGCAGCCAGTAGAACACCCACTGGCGGCCGATGTGGATGATCGGGAAGAGCCCGGCCGTCATGACCGCGAACACGGTCATCGCCTCGGTGGCCCGGTACACCGCCGTCCGCCACTGGGAGCGGAAGAGGAAGAGGATGGCCGAGATCAGCGTGCCGGCGTGCCCGATGCCGACCCAGAAGACGAAGGTCGTGATGTAGACCGACCACATGACCGGCGGGTTGTACCCCGCGAGGCCGAGGCCGTCCTTGAGCAGCATCGTGAAGGTGAAGAGGCCGACCAGGAACAGGCCGACCGCCCCCGCCAGCATCATGACGTAGCCGCGGCTCGGCGTCCCGAGGGTGGCGACGACGTCGCGGGTGACTTCGGCGTGCGTCTGGTTGGGCGTGTGCGTCAGCGCCATGGCTATGCCTCCGCCCGGTGGAGGACCTTGGCCAGGTAGGTCACGGACGGACGCACGTTGGTCTCCTCGAAGACATGGTAGCCCCGCGGGTCGGCGGCGCTCTTCGCCACGCGGCTCTCCGGGTCCATCCGGTCGCCGAAGATGATCGCGTCGGACGGGCAGGCCTGGGCGCAGGCGGTCACCACGTCGCCGTCGCGGAGGTTGCGGCTCTCCAGGCGCGCCGTGTTCTGCGCACTGCGGATCCGCTGGACGCAGAAGGTGCACTTCTCCATGACGCCGCGGGCCCGCACGGTCACGTCGGGATTGAGCTGCAGCTGGAGCGGCTCGGGGAACGCCTTCTTGTTGTAGGCGAACCAGTTGAAGTAGCGGACCTTGAACGGGCAGTTGTTGCTGCAGTAGCGGGTGCCCACGCAGCGGTTGTACACCTGCCCGTTGAGGCCGTCCGGTGTGTGGTACGCCGCGTACACCGGGCAGACCGGCTCGCACGGGGCGTTGGCGCAGTGCTGGCACAGCATCGGGACGACGCGCACCTCGAGCGGCTCGCCCCCCTCCCCGCCCTCGTAGTAGCGCTCGATCCGCATCCAGCTCATCTCGCGGCCCCGCAGGACGTCCGACTCGCCCACCGTGGGGATGTTGTTCTCGGCGTAGCAGGCCGTGACGCAGGCGGAACAGCCGGTGCACTTCGACAGGTCGATCGACATGCCCCACTGCGGGTGGTCGCCGAGGTAGTTGCCCTTGGTGGCAGCCACCTTCTGCGCCGCGGCGAAGCCGGCGATCGCGTCGAGCTCGCGGGGCGTGTTGATCTCGTGCGCCGCGCTGCCCGCCTCCTCGTGATGCGCCTCTTCCGGCGTCATCCCCTTGCGGGCCGCCGCCAGCGGCATCGCCTCGGCGATCCCGCGGCCGAGCTGACGGTTGTTGCCCTCGGTCTTGGCCACCTTCTGGTACCGGCGGGTCTTCTCGAGCCGCACCCGGGTGGACACGTACGGCACGAAGGCGGCGTCGCCCGGTGCAGCCAGGAGGTCGGTGGCGTTGACGCCGCGGCCGGTGGCGTACTGGCCGAAGCTGGTATGGCCATACCCGAGCGGGGAGGCCACCACGTCGTGACGGAGCCCCGGATAGAGATAGGCCGGCGCCTCGATGCTGCCGGTCGCGGACACCAGCCGGACGACTTCCCCCTCGCGGATGTCGAGCTCGGCCGCCGTCTCGGGGTGGATCTCGATCCAGGACTGCCAGGTGATCTTGGTGACCGGGTCGGGATTCTCGAGCAGCCAGGGCTTGTCGGTGCCGCGGCCGTCGTAGAGCATCGACGTGGGGTAGGGCGCGAAGAGGAACTCGCCTTCGCCGGTGAACGCGGGCGAGGTGCCGACCACCTGCTGGGCGCCGGCGGCGAGCTTGACCGCGGCCGGGACCGGTGCCGGGTCGAAGATGCCGCCCGCCGCCAGCGCGCTCACCCAGAAGGCGCTGAAGTCGGCGGCGCCGCGGGTCCTGGCGAACGCCTGCCACTGCGCCTTGAGGTACTCCTCCCACGAGGCGGCCTGGAAGCCGGCGAGCGGCCCACCGGCGGCCTTGGCCACCTGCAGCAGCACGTCGCCCGTCGGGCGGGTGTCGAACACCGGCTCCATGACGGGCTGGAGCAACGACCGGACGCCAGCACGGGGCCGAAGGTCGTCCCAGCGCTCGAGCCCGTGCGACTGCGGGAGCAGGAGGTCGGAGAGCGCCGCGGTCTCGTCGAGCACGAGCGCGGTGGACACCTTGTACGGCACCTTGGCCATCGCCGCGGCGAAGCCGGACGACTTCGGCAGCGCGTACACCGGGTTGGCGTCGTGCACGATCAGCACCGCGACGTTGCCGGCCTCCATGTCCTTCTGGAGCGCGGCGAGCGCGGCGTAGCCGTCGCTGGCGTCGAGGTCGGCCCCGAAGCGCACGGTGCGGCCGATGTTCCCGGCCACGTAGTTCAGGATGTTGACGGCGGCGCAGACCTGTGCGGCCCCGGCCGTCTGGCTCCCGATGCCGCCGGCCACCGCCAGGCTCGGTTGGGCCGACACGAACTCACGGGCCAGGAGCTTGATCTGTTCGGCGGTCAGCCCCGACTGCTGGGCGATCTGCTCCGGCGCATAGGCCGCGAGCATCCCCTTGAGCGCACCCGCGTCTCCGGGGGCGCTGCTCCGCTCGGCGAGGATGACCTGCGCCATCGACAGCGCGATGGCCGCCTCGGCGCCCGGCACGATGGGGAACCACTCGTCGGCGTTCATGCCGGTGAGCGACATCCGCGGCGCGAGCGAGACGTGCCGGGCCATGGTGCCGTCGTGGTAGCCGTGCGACGCGGCGAAGCCGCGCTGGTTTTCGATCGGGGCGAGCCAGGTCTCGAGGAAGTCGGCGCCGAAGGACACGATGAACTTGGCGCTGGCAAAGTCGTGGGAGGGGAGTCCGTCGACGCCGAAGACCTGGCGGTTGGCGGCACGCATCGGCTCGTGGTCGAACGGCTGGTAGCGCACCACGCGGCCGCCGAGCGCCGCAGTCCACGCCGCCAGCAGGTCGGAGAAGGTGCCCCGCCCGGCGCCCGAGATGACCGCCACCTTGCCGCCCGCCGCGGAGGCCTTCGCGGCCAACTCGGCCACGGCGTCGGCCCACGGCACCGGGCTCAGGCCGCCGTCGGCGAGCCGCTTCATCGGGCCGCGCACCCGGTTCGGGTTGTAGAGCGACTGCAGCCCCGCCTGCCCGCGGGCGCAGAGCTTCCCGGCATTCACCGGATGGGCGGGATTGCCCTCGAGCTTGATGGCCCGCGCCTCGCGCGTCTTCACGTGGAGCCCGCACCCCGTGGCGCACTCGGTGCACGTGCTCGCATAGAACGTGGGGATGCCGGGCACCTGGTCCTCGGACTGCACCAGGTAGGGGATCAGCTTCTGCACCCGGTCCGTGGAACAGCCGCTGAGCGCCGCCGTGCCGGCCCCGGTCACGCCGAGGACGGTCAGGAAGCGCCGTCGGTCCATTCCCGTCTCTTGCTTCTCGTCCATTGCTGCGCCTCGAGGGCTGGCAGTCGCTAGTAGTGGCAGACGGAACAGTCGCGCGACACGTTCCGCTCCAGGTGGCAATTGATGCAGAAGCCCATGTTGTTCACGTTGTTCACCTTGAACACCTGGGGCGTCCGCGTCACGTCGCCGTGGCAGGTGGCGCAGGCGTTCGGGCCCATCGCGTTGATGTGCCGCATATGGGGAAAGTGCGCGTGGCGGGCCAGGAAGTAGACCCGGTTCCACTCGACCGGCTTCTGGGTGTTGAACGACTCGCGCACCTTGGCGATTTCCCGCTGGGCACTGGAGTCGGTGCCGCCGATGACGAGGTGGCAGTTCATGCAGGTGCCCATGCTCGGGATGCCCGGCTCGGAGGAGACGGACACCGAGTAGTGGCAGTACTGGCAGTTGATCTTGAACTGGCCGGCGTGAATGTCGTGGCGGAAGAAGATCGGCTGGCGCGGGCCCTTGAGGGCACCGCTGTCGGACGCGGTCAGGACCGGTGCGAGGAGCGAGTCATTGACCGCCGGCGCGGCCTGCCTGCTGGCCGTGGCGTCGCGGGCCAGGAACGCCACGGCCAGAGTCAGAAGCACAGCTCCGCCGAACACCGAGGCCAGCTTGCGCATGGGCTGTCACCATTGTGAAATAATTCACGAAGCCGCAAGTGATGCGGAGGGAATCGCATCGCGCGTTGCGGGACGTATTATATGCCGGGTCATCGGAATCACAACCCTATCTCGATGCGACCACGCGATATCCGATGAATTAACTCGGAATTTGGCCGCTCACCCCGCGGCGCGGCGGAGCGAGCCTGGTGGTGCCTCCGCCCGCATCCATTCCGCCTTCTTCTTCGCGAAGCCGAGGAACGCCGTGGCCAGCCGCTGGTCGGTGAGATCGAGCCAGCACCAGCGCACCGGCCCGGTGCGCTGCGCCTGCGTGATGGCCTGCGTCACGACGGCGGGGAGCCGTGCGTCACGGACGCGCCGCTCTTCCGCGTCCGAAATGGTGAAGGTGGTGCTGACCCCGTCCTGCATCACGTGCATCCAGCAGAGCTTGCGGGTGCCGAGGGTGTACTCCCAGGCCCAGAGCCACTGGGGGCCGAGGAACTTGACGTGCTCGACGACGCCAGGGATGGCCTTGAGCCCGTCGCGCACCAGGCGGAACCGTGCCGCGGCGGGCGCCGGCAGGTCCTTCAGCGGTGCACGCGCCTCCGGCTCGGTCGACGGGTGGGAATAGCGGTTGCCCTGCCAATACGAACTCGATCGCCCCACGTGATGGCTCCAGTCGGAGGAGAGGTGGTCCGGGAATCTACGGGGGAGGCGGGGGTCGGGGAAAGCGCCGGCGTGTGCGAGGGCCGCGCAACGCGGTCGTCACCTAGGGCAACTCGCCCCCGGCGTGACCGCGAACATTGCGACTGTGGACGGTTGGGTCCGGGTCAGCGAGCCAGAACCGTGGTGCGGCGGCCCCGTATCACGGTTCGCCGGCGTGAGCGCCGGGCGGCTCGGCCGCGGGCGCCACACCCTTGCGTTCCAGATAGCGCCGTACCTCGATGCCCATGGCGCGCAACAACGACGCCTCCCGCCCGTCCAGCCCCGCCCGGAACACGATCTCCCGGAACGACCGCATCACGTGGTCGTGTTGCCTGGTCTTGAAGAAGTCGATGGCCCAGAGCGCTCGCGTCCAGTCGGTGAAGAGCCACTCGATCTGGTCGGCGGCGGCGGGAGCGGCGCGGCGGCGCGGCGGCTTGGCGGGAATGTCGGCGCCGATGCGGACGCGCCAGGTCTCGTAGCTCATGATCCCGATGGCCTGCGCGAGGTTCATCGAGGTGTATTCGGCGCTGGTGGGGATCGATACGAGCGCCCTGCAGAAGTCCAGCTCATCGTTGGCCAGCCCCTTGTCCTCCCGCCCGAACACCATGGCGACCGGCCCGTGCTCCGTCTGCGCGACCAGCTCGGCTGCCGCCTCGCGCGGTTCGAGCACCGTGCGCTTCGCGGCCCGGCCCCGCGCGGTGAGCGCCACACTGTACACCGTGTCCTTGAGTGCCTCCGGGAGCGAGGTGCAGATCTGGATCTTGGCCACGAGGTCCGCGGTATTGTGGGCAATTCCCTCGATCCGCCAGGGATCGAAGACTTCCGGGTTCACCAGGCGGATGCCGGTGATCCCGAAATTCTTGGCCAGGCGGACGGCGCTCGCGATGTTGACGATGTCCTGCGGGGCGACCAGGACGATGATCGGAGCCCCACCACCGGCCCCCGGTGCGGCGGGACCGGTCACTCGTGCAGCTCCACGCCGGCTTCCTGCTCGATCAGCCGGATCGGCTCCAGGTAGTCGGCGTCCTCCCCGAGTATCGCGTGCGCCTTCTCCAGCAGGTCCGAGGTCAGCTGCAGCACCGGCCCGGGCACCCCCTGCCCCGTGAGGAACCCGGCCGCGATCCGCGCGTCCTTGTCGAGCAGCGCCAGGCGGAAGGTGAGCGGCCAGAGCCGGGTCAGCACCCGCTGCGGTACCAGGTATTCGCTCACGAAGCTGCGGCCGCTGGAGGCGTTCAATACTTCCACCGCCTTCCGGGCCGGGATGCCACTCTTCACCAGCGCGGCCAGGCCCTCCCCCACGGCGAACACGTTGACCGCGAGCAGCGCGTTGTTGACCGCCTTCATCGCGTGCCCGGCGCCCAGGGGGCCCATGTGCTCCACCCGCCGACCGAAGCAGTCGAGCACCGGCCGTGCCCGGCGGAACTGCTCCTCCGTGCCCCCGACCATGACGGTGAGGGTGCCCGCCTCGGCGCCGTTGGTCCCGCCGCTCACCGGGGCGTCGGCGAAGTCGATGCCGAGCTTCGCGAGCCGCGCGCCGATCCGCCGGGTGGCGTCAGGGTCCCCCGACGTGCAGTCGAGGAACAGCGTCCCCTTCGCCATGCCGGCGAGGAGGCCGTCGGGGCCGTCGAGCAGCGACTCCACATCGCTCGAGGTGGGAAGGCAGGTGATGACCACGTCCGCGCCGGCGGCCGCCTCGCGCGGCGTGGCCGCCACCGTGGCGGCGTGGGCGGCGGCGAAGGCCGTGGCCTTGGCGGGGGTGCGGTTCCAGACGGTGAGCTGGTGGGTCTTGGCCACATGGACGGCCATCGGCGTGCCGATGGCGCCGAGGCCGAGGAACGCGACGCGCATGCCGCTCATCCTGCCTGGCCGCGTCGGCCGAGCTCCCGGTCGAACATGTAGAGCCCCGAGGTGTTGCTGCCGATCAGCCGGAGGGTGTCCACGATCTGCCGGCTGGTCTTCTCCTCCTCGACCTGCTCCGTGATGAACCACTGCAGCAGCGCCTGCGAGGCGTAGTCCTTTTCCTTGGCGGAGAGCTCGTAGAGCGCATTGATGCTGGAGGACACCACCGCCTCGTGCTTGGCAGCAGCTTCGAATGCCGCAAGCGGGGAGGCGTAGGTGGCCTGCGGGGCCGGGAGCGCCTTCAGCTTGATGACACCGCCGCGGTCCTCCACGAAGTCGGTGAACTTCATGGCGTGGCCGACTTCCTCCCGGGCCTGGATCCGCATCCATGCGGCGGCGCCGGGGTGGTTGATGGCGCTGAAATAGGCGGACATCGCGAGGTAGATGTACGCCGATTCCAGTTCCTTGTGGATCTGGTCGTTCATCGCCGCCTGCACGGCCTTGCTGATCTGCATGGGAATCCTCCGGGAGAATCCATTCTGTCGCTCGGTCCACGTTGACGCCGGAGCCGGGCGGGCGTACGCTACGCGCGAGCCATGAGCGCCAAAGATAGCCTGCCCCCCGGGGCCCCGTCACCGAACCGCGCGCGGCCGTCCTGGGGTCGGATGGCGCTGGCCGCGCTCGGCGCGCTGCTCGTGCTGTTCATCATCGGCCCCCTCCTCCGGCTGCTGCTGCTAGCCACGCCCGGGAGTCTCCGGGAAGCGCTGCACGACCAGGAGCTCCACGCCTCCATCGCGCTCACCCTCGCGACCGCCACTGGCGCCACCCTGCTCGCACTCGTCCTGGGCGTGCCGCTCGCCTACCTGCTCGCGCGGCGGTCGTTCCGCGGGCGCCGGCTGGTCGAGGCGGTCGTGGAACTCCCCGTCGTCATTCCCCACCCGGTGGCCGGCATCGCCCTGCTGCTCTTCCTGGGGCGCCATTCCACCGTGGGCGGCGCCTTCGCCCGGCTCGGCGTGGAATTCGTGAGTCACATTCCCGGCATCGTGGCGGGCATGCTGTTCGTGTCGGTCCCGATCCTCGTGAGCGGGGCCCGCGAAGCGTTCCGCGGTGTCGATCCGCGGCTCGAGCGGGTGGCCCGCACCCTCGGTGACTCCCCGGGCACCGCCTTCCGGCGGGTGACCCTGCCGCTCGCCGGCCGGGGAATACTCGCCGCCGCCGTGCTCTCCTGGGCCCGGAGCGTGAGCGAGTTCGGCGCCATCGTCATCCTGACCTACAACCCGCAGGTGGCGAGCGTCCTGATCTACGACCGCTTCACCACGCTCGGGCTTCCCGCCGCGGTGCCCGCCGCCCTGCTCCTCCTGTTCGTGGCGCTCGGCGTCTTCGCCCTGGTCCGACTGCTCCAGCCGGCGGAGCGCCGATGATCCGCCTCGAGGGGCTCTCGGTGCGCGTCGGCGGCTTCGTCCTGGACGACATCTCGTTCGAGGTGCCGGCCGGAGGCTACGGCCTCATCATCGGGCCCTCCGGCTCGGGCAAGACGACGCTGCTGGAGGCGGTCGCCGGGCACGTCGTCCCGACCCGCGGGCGGGTGCACCTCCATGGCGAGGACGTGTCGGCGATGGCGCCGGAACGGCGCGGGGTGGGGTTCGTGTATCAGAACTATCATCTCTTCCCGCACCTCGACGTCCAGGACAACATCCGGTACGGGCTGGTGCGCGGCGCCCTGCCGCCCACCGCGCAGGCCGAGCGGGTGCGCGAACTGGCCGACCTGCTCGGCATCGGGGCGCTCCTGGGCCGTTCCATTCACGGGCTGAGCGGCGGCGAGACCCAGCGGGTGGCGCTCGCGCGGGCCCTGGCACCGCGGCCCAGTATCCTCCTGCTCGACGAACCGTTCTCGGCCGTGGACCCCGCGACCCGGCACATGCTGCGGCGGGAACTCCGCGCCATCCACGCCCACGAACGGGTCACGACGCTCCAGGTGACCCACGACTTCGACGAGGCGCTCCGCCTCGGCGACGTGGTGGCGGTGCTCGCGGAGGGGCGCGTGGCCCAACTGGGCCGCCCGGACGAGGTGTTCCGGTATCCGAACTCGGCGTTCGTCGCCCGGTTCATCGGGACCGGCACCGTCCTGAGCGGCGAGGTCACCCGCCAGGCACCGGAGCAGGACGGCGGCGCCTTCGCCGCCTGGTTCGTGAGCGGACCGCTCCGCTTCGAAGTCGTGGCCGAGCGCGAGGGGCCCGCGCACGCCGTGCTCCGGCCGGAAGACCTGACGCTGAGCCGCGACCCGATCCCCGGCTCGGCACGCAACCGGTTCGCCGCGGTCGTGAGCCGCGTGGAGCGGCTCGGTCCGGTCAGCTACGTTCATCTCGACGCCGGCCGGCCGATCACGGCGGCGGTCACCAGCGCCTCGGCCGATGAACTCGGGCTCGACACCGGCGTCGCCGTCGTGGTGACCGTGAAGGCCACCGCCATTCACCTCGTCTAGGGAGATTCGATTCCATGCGTGCACTCCATGCCGCCTCGGCCACCCTGCTCTCCATGCTGGTCGCGGGCTGCGCCGAGCCGAAGCCGCCGGCCCCGCCGGTCCCGCCGGTGGCGCTCTCCCTCCTGGCCACGGTCGGCGACAGCGCCTCGACCATCGAGGGCCTCGCCCTGCACGCCGGACAGCTCTACGTGTGCGACTGGAAGGACGGCACGATCTACCGGATCGACCCCGCCAACCCGGTGCCGGTGGCGGTCGGCGGGCTCCCCGTCGCGCCCGGCACCACCGTCCTCGGCATGGTCACCGACTCCGCCGGCAACCTCTACCTCGCGCTGCCGGATGCGGGCATCGTGTACCGGGTGGCCGCGGCGCGGTTGGGCGCGCCTGATTTTGACAGGACCAGGGACGCGGTGGCCTTCGCTACCGGTGCTGCCGGTGCCAATGGCCTCGCGTTCGACCGGGCCGGGCATCTCTGGATCACCGGCGGGAGCACCGGCAACCTCTATCACGTGGGCCCGGCCGGCGGCGCCGCGATCACCTTCGCGAGCGGCTTTTCGCCGATCTCGACCGACACGACGATGCCGGTGCGCGGCTACACCGTGAACGGCCTCGCCTTCGACAGCCGCGGCGTGCTGTACACCGCCAACACCGGCACCGGAGAAATCACCAGGCTGGTCATCGGCCCCGATTACCAGCCCGGCGCCGTGGGTCCGTTCGTGACCGACGCCCGCCTGATGGGCGCGGACGGGTTGCTGATGGACGCGGAGGACAATCTCTGGGTGGATGCGAACTTCCGGAACACGCTGGCCCGGATCGGCCCCGACGGCACGGTGACGCTCGTGGCCGCGAGCACGCCGGGCGGGGACTTCACCGACTCGACGATGGTGCCGGCCTATCCGCAGACCGGCGCAGGCAATGCGCTCCGCTTTCCCGCCGAGCTCAAGCGGATCGGCAACACGATGTACATCGCCAACCTCAACTTTCCGGTGGGTGCCAACGCCGGGCAGCCGGTGAAGGGTGCCACCATCGCGGCGGTCACCCTCCCCTAAGCCGATGACGACCCGCTTCCTGCACGTGGACCTCGACGCCTTCTTCGTCGAGGTGTGCCGGCAGCTCCGGCCGGAGCTCCGCTCGGTGGACCTCCTGATCGTCGGGGGGCGCCCCAACGGACGCGGCGTGGTCCAGTCGGCATCGTACGGCGCGCGCGCCTTCGGCGTGCGGGCGGGCATGCCGTCGTCCGAGGCGGCCCGGCGGTGTCCGGGCGCCACCTTCGTGCAGGGGACGTTCGACGACTACCGCCGGGCGTCCCGCGCGGTCCGCGGGGTGATGGAGGAGTTCTCGCCGCTGGTCGTGATGGCGGGGCTGGACGAGGGCTACGTGGACTTCACCGGCACCGATCGGCTTCACCCGGTGTCGTTGCTGCCGGTGGCGGAGCGCCTGCGGGACCGGATCAAGGCGGCGTCCGGGCTCGACTGCAGCATCGGCATCGGCCCCAACCGGATGGTGGCCAAGCTGGCGTCGGATGCGGCCAAGCCCCGGGGGCTGATGGAAGTCCGCGAGGGGTGGGAGGAAGGGTTCCTGGCCGGATTGGCGCTCCGCGCGCTGCCGGGCGTCGGCCCCCGCACCGCGGCGCGACTCGAGAAGGCGGGGCTCACGGCGGTGGCGGAAGTCCAGGCCCGGTCGGTGGAGGAGCTCGAGCGGCTGATCGGTTCCGACGCCAAGCTCCTCAAGCGCCGGGCGCACGGCCACGGCGGCCGGGTGCTCCGGGACCGACACGAAACGAAGTCGGTGAGCCGTGAGACCACGCTCTCCGCGGACACGTCTGACCTCGCCCGGCTGGAGCAGATCCTCGTTCGCCTGGCCGCGCACGTGGCGAGCCAGCTCAGGGGCGAGGGGCTGGCGGCGCGGACCGTCACCCTGAAGCTCCGGCATGGTGACTTCGTGACCATCACCCGGAGCCACACCCTCCCGGCGCCGAGCGATCTCGACGTGGAACTGCTGGCCGCGGCGCGGAGCCTTCTGCGCACCGCGTTCGAGGAGGTACGGCGCCGGGGGCGCGGGGTCCGGCTGGTGGGCGTCGCGGCCACCAACTTGGTCGAGACGCCGACCGCCGACCTGTTCGAGCCCCCGGAACGGACAAGGCTCCGGCAGCTCACCACCGCCGTGGACCAGGTCCGGGAGCGGTTCGGGTTCGACGACGTCGAGCGACGCGCGCGCCACCCGGCCGTCGGCCAGAGCAGCGAGCATGTTGAAGCGGCCGGGCCGCGGCGGCTCGGACCCACCCTAGTCACCCGGGAGGTGCGCGCGATGCCTATCGACAAACACCGAGCGCCCCAGGCGGTCCAGGTCGGCGTGGTGAATCTCGCGCCCGGTGGTGTGACCCTTCGGGTCTTTGCCCACACGATCAACACGGGCACCGGACCGGTCCCCTGCTGGACATTCGTCAGTGACGGTCTGTGGGCGATGGACCACAAGGAGGTGGTCCTGACGGTTCAGCGGAGGCAGGGTGAACCCGAGGAGGCGTACCCCCGTGACGTGCCGCAACTCTACGCGGCCATCGCGGAGTGCGCACTGCGAAAGGAGGTCGTCGATATCGGAGGTCTCACCAAGATCTCCCCTACCGGACGGCTCCTCGGACGGAGCGACTTCGATTCCGTCCTCTACTCGCCGCCCCAGACGATCGACGGCGTGCGAGTTTGCGGACCCTCCCTTACTGCCCTCATCCTCACCGAAACGGAGCTGAGCTTGTCCCGCGAGTTCGGGATGGTTCGGCTGATGACCACCCTCGGCTATCGGCACCGATACTTCCCCACAGCGCCCTGGGTGGATCGCGACCGGCCCGTGCTGCTCGACGCCGAGGGGATGTCGACGAGCCTCCTGTCGCGTACGCCTCGGGTGGAGCTCTGGTCTTCGTCCGTGCGTCAGGTGGGACAAGTGGTGACGAGCGCCGTCCGGGGCGGATCTGGCGAGCGTGGAGCGCGAACTGGACCGTCGCTCGCTGA